>CANKCX010000145.1 GCA_947480375.1 Actinomycetota bacterium | reverse complement strand
TCTTCAATTGAGATTTCGACTCCAACTTCATTTAATCTGCTGATGATTTTTTCCATACGTCCAAAACGACTCTCGCGAGTTTTGGCTAATGCTTCCAGTAGCGCGCTATTTTCGCGATCAAATAGCATCCCCAGCATATGAACACTTATTCCATCTGAAGTTTGTGCAGAAATTTCAGAGCCAAGTACCAATGAAAGGCCGGGACGGAGATTCGCAATTGCTTCATCCCAACCAGCAACAGTGTCGTGATCCATCAAACCTAAAACTGTAATGCCGCGGGCCAATGCTTTATTTACTAATTGGCTTGGCGTATCTGTGCCATCGCTCGCAGTTGAATGCGTATGTAAATCAATCATTTACTTCTGCAGCTTTCGCTCTTGATACAAAGATTCCGCAACCAATTAAGAGACCAATGATTCCAGGGATAATTCCTGCAGGTGGAACTTGATCAAGCCAGAAGAAGGCGATGATTGCGCCAACCGGTGCTTCGAAGAAAACGATGAGAGCAACAAAGACTGGTGAAACTCTGCGCAGAGCCAGATTAAACATGGTGTGACCCAAGAACTGCGCCCCAAGAATCAACGCGATTACGAGCCACCATTGGCGGGCTTCAAAATGTAGGAACTGGCTTCCGGTTGCGATCGCAATAATCAAAGATGTAATTGCGCAAGTTAAATAACACGCAGTTGTATATGTCGAGGTCGAGAGCTTCTGTTGGGCTTTGGAACCAATCAACATATAAACGGCTGCAAGTGCCGCGCCTAATAACGCGAACATATCCCCCGCAAAATTCCTGAGACTGATTTGAAAATCTACGCCGGTAATTAAAAGCACTGAAAGGAATGCGACAAACATTCCACCCCAAGCTCTTCTCGGAATAGTTCCGCCTCGAAATTTAAAGTAGAAAGCAGTGAATATAGGTTGAAGCGCTCCAAGCGCTGTTCCTGCTGCGACCGTAGTGAAACGCATTGAAAGAAAGAAGCAGATGAAGTGAACTGCAAGAATTACTCCAGCAAAACTTGAAAGCAGAATTGCACTTCGCTCTTCCTTGCTTTTCCATTCCGCGTTCTTAATCGCGAATGGCAACATCATTATGGCGCCACCCAGATTGCGCCAAAAAATAAGAGATGGAACTGGCATAACGCTTGCAGCAATTACTGGTCCTGAAGTTCCCACTCCAATTACCCCAAGTGAGAGCAAGCCCAAATCTTTAGCTGCTGGAATTGCAGTGTGGTCGTGTTTACTCATCCGATAAAGATAAACCAGAGCATGCAAGAAATGGCTGCCCCGACAACAGCGATAATTATTGAATAAATAGCCTTCATAGTTTTAGTTGCAACAAATTCGCCCATAAGTTTCTTGTCACGCGAGATACCAAACATGTAGATAAGAAGTGGGAGTAGAAGAACGGCATTTATTACTTGAGTGACAACCAGAATAGTTATAAGAGGTGCACCGGGAAGCAGAATTAAAAGTGCGCTTACTCCGGTAATCACACCAAAAGTTGCATAAAAGAGCGGGGCTTCTTTAGGTGAATCATCTAGGGCTGCAGGTCGACCAGTTAGATCGCTAACAGAATAAGCAGTAGAGAGCGGCAAAATTGAAGCAGCTAACAGCGCTGCGCCGATAAGACCAATTGCAAATAATTCTTTGGCCAAAGTACCAGCAAGTGGTTCAAGCGCCATTGCTGCATCAGCCGCATCATTGATATGTATTCCCTCTTTGTGCAGAGTCGCTGCACATGTGACAACTACGAAGAAGCCGATAATCCCAGTCAAAAGTGAACCAGTCCAAACATCTACGCGAAGGAGCTTTAAATCATCTTTTGTTAAACGCTTATCAACTGCATATGACTGAATAAAAGCTAGGCCCCATGGTGCAAGTGTTGTTCCGATAGTTGCAGTTGCTATAAAGATTGCATCTTGAGTAAATGGAATTGTTGGAATCAATACACCTTTTGCCGCTGCGCCCCAATCCGGACCAGCCATAAAGCCTGCAATTACATAGGCAACGAAGCCTGCTGAAATCAAAAAGAAAACTTTCTCAACTTTCGCAAAGGAGTTTCGAAGAACTAGGAAAGAAACTGCAAAACCCGCAATCGGAACTGATAAGAATTTACTCAATCCAAATAGTTGTCCAGCGGCAGCAATTCCAGCGAACTCTGCAGTCATAGTTCCGATGTTCGCAATTATGAGTGCGCCAGCACTTAGGGTTCCGGCTCGGGCGCCATATTTTTGTCGGATCAAACCAATCATTCCTTGACGAGTAACTACTCCAATTCGGGCACCAAGATCATGTAGAACGATTAGTGCAAATGTTGATGCAACCAATACCCAAAGCAATTGATATCCATAATCTGCACCAAGTACCGAGTATGTAGTAATTCCTGCTGGATCGTCATCAGAAAGTCCGGCAATCATTCCCGGACCCATTACTGCCAGAAGCGCCGCAATTCGAATCTTCTTTGGTGAAATTGTTTGCTTGGTTGCCATTAGAGCGCACCACTTCCTTGGGCGAAACCTTGTGTTTCTGAGACTGAAGCAAGTGCATCTACTAAGTCGTCTGCAAGAATTCGGCCGACCGGTTTATTCTTTTCGTCAACAACAATAATTGAAGAACCACGGTTATTTGCAAACTCATCAATAACTTCATCAAGCCGGGTATTTATATTTACCGCGGTTGGATAAGGAGGTCCCATCAAGCTTGAAAGCAGTGCTGTTGGCTTTGCTGCGATTAATTCAATAATTTGAATGTGATCCATTAGTTTGCCTTTGGCATCTACTACCACAACACCATCAGAAATATCGCGTTCCCTATTTTCAACCAATAACTTAAGTGCTGACCCAACAGTATCTTCTTCATGCGTAATCAACATGTGCGAGGTCATAATTCCGCCGGCAAGAGTTTCATCAAATTCAACAAGTTTACGGAGTTGTTTCGCAACTGAAGGATCCATCTCCATGAAAATACTTTCCCGGTGATCATTATCTAAATCACGGAG
>CANKCX010000144.1 GCA_947480375.1 Actinomycetota bacterium | reverse complement strand
TCTTAGAATTTAGCGCAGCCATAATTCCGGCAAGATATGAACCCTCGTTCATACCAAATGCCATGCAACTCACATTCAAAGATTCGACGCCAGAGCTACCAACTATTGCAAATTGATTCTCTGGATATTTTTCTGACATAAATGTCATGGCCTGATTAAATGAAGGGCCGATCCCAATTACTAGGTCGTATTTTGCTTTAACTAGAAATTCAACGCGATTTTCGCGATCAAAATCAATTCCGGTTGTAACTAATTCGCGAACATCAAAATCTGATAAACCAAATTTCTTCTTTGCCGCATCTATACCGATTGCTGCTGCATCATCATAAGATTTATCACCACGCCCGCCGACATCATAAACAATTCCGATTTTTATCTTGCTTTGTGCGGCCTGGGCTGGTGCGGTTGCAAATGGAAATAGCGAGAGAAGAAGTAGGAATATAAACGAACGTTTAGCCACGAGAAATTAATCCGAGTGCGTTATATGTATCTTTTAGAGTCTTTGAAGCAACAGCATCAGCCTTCTCGGCACCAATTTTTAGCAGCTTATTTAGATGGCCTTCATCCTGAAGTAACTCATTTGCCTTATCTCTAACTGGTTTTAAGTAATCAACAACAACTTCAGCAACGGCACCTTTGAAATCTCCGTAGCCTTTCCCAGTGAAATCACCTTGGGCGGCTTCAATTGATTTTCCGGTTAGGGCGCTGTAAATAGTTAGGAGGTTTGAAACTCCGGGCTTCTCTTTCTCGTCAAAAACAACCTCGCGACCAGTGTCTGTAACAGCGCTCTTGATCTTCTTAATATTTATTTCAGGGCTATCCATGAGTTCGATTACTCCGGCACCTGATGAACTTGATTTACTCATCTTTGCAGTTGGTTCCTGCAAGTCATTTATTTTTGCTCCGGCTTTTAGAATATAGCCTTCTGGAATCGTAAATGTATCGCCAAACTTTGAATTAAATCTTTGGCCAAGATCTCTTGTAAGTTCTATATGTTGTCTTTGATCTTCACCAACTGGAACTTTATTTGCCTGATAAAGCAAGATATCTGCGGCTTGCAAAATTGGATAGGTGAATAGACCAACAACAGTGCGATCCGAACCAGCTTTCTGCGATTTATCCTTAAATTGGGTCATACGACTTGCTTCACCAAAACCAGTTAAACATTCAAGCACCCAGGCAAGTTGGTTGTGAGCAGGAACATGGGACTGAATAAAGAGCGTACATTTTTCGGGATCAAGTCCAAGGGCAATTAGTTGTGCAACTGATGCAAGAGTGCGACTGCGTAGATCTTCGGGCTTTGTTTCAACGGTAAGTGCATGCAAATCTACGACACAATAGAAAGCGTCATTTGATTCTTGAAGATCAACCCATTGCTTAATCGCACCTAAATAATTTCCGAGATGGAAAGAGCCGTGGGTTGGTTGAATTCCCGAAAGCACACGTTCTTTTGCGCCATTACTCATGAGGCGTATCTTCCCATTCATCGCTTGAGATTAGTAATTGACCTGCCCGTTTACCTTCTAGCGTTAAAACGGTTATGCGGGCCTTATTTAATTTGATCACATCATGAAGCTCTGGAATGCGTCCTAAATGATGCATAACAAAGCCACCTGCAGTTTCATATGGGCCTTCTGGAATAACTATGCCGGTTTCATCGTAAAGATCTTCGAGTGAAATCAAGCTATCCACTTCAAAATCCCCAGTTCTGGCTTGTGGCGTGACTTCAACATCTTCAGAATCATATTCATCTTGAATATCACCAATTAAACACTCGACCAAATCTTCGAGCGTAACAATTCCGTCAGTTCCGCCATACTCATCTAAAACAATTGCAATATGACTGCGCTTTGCCCGCATTTCAGCGAGTGCTGGAAGTACGCCTTTAGTTCCTGGCAGGTTTAATACTGGACGAATCAAATCAAGAATTGATTCACCCGCAGCAGAATTATTCTTTGGATTTAACAAATCTCGCACATGCAAGAAACCAATAACTTCATCCGTGCTGCCTCTGGTTACTGGGTATCTAGAGTGTGAATGCTCGACCGCAACCGCAATTGCATCGCTAATTGATAGGCCAACATCCATGAAATCTACTTCGGTGCGCGGAACCATAATTTCATGCAATTGTAAATCTCCGGCTGCAAATACTTCTTCAACAATTTCGCGCTCTTCATCGCTTAGCGCGGTGTGGCCCGAAACCAAATCAACAAGTTCAGCTTCTGATATTTCACTTCGAATTTCTTTGGCATTTAGCCCAAAGAGTTTTACAACGGCATCGGTCGACTTTGAAAGTAACCAGATAATTGGTCGAAATACTTTCGCCATAAAATCAATAGTTGGTGCAGCTGCGAGCGCAATAATTTCGGTTCGATATAGGGCTAATCGTTTTGGAACAAGTTCACCAAATACCAAAGAGATGTATGCGATAACAATCGTGATTGAAATTAGTGCCAGGGTCTCACTTAAATTTCTTGATAGACCCCAGTCTTCGAAGACCGGAGCAACATATTTACCAAGTCGCTCTGAACCAAGTGCTGCAGATAGAAAACCTAGAAAGGTAATTCCAACTTGGGCAGCAGCTAGAAAACGATTGGGATTTTTAGCCAGCTGGACTACTCGATCCCCACGCTTTCCGGTGCCTTCAAGTTGGCGGATTTGGGAATCACGTAATGAGATCAGCGCGATCTCGGCTGCCACAAAGAGCCCTGCCACCATGATAAAAAGGAGTACAAGGCCGATATCGCGAAGGATATGAATGGTCACAGGCGTAAGGGTAACTTCTTTAATACTTACCCTGCGCGGGATAGCCAAAGCCGCCCGAGACGCGTAACCTATGGCCACGCTCAACCGAGCGCGATTTAAACCAGCTTTACCTTTATCCAAAGGATCGTCGGGCACGTACCTGCCCGGAAAAGGAGTAATACAAACATGGCATCAGTCGTATTTGAAAACGCATCACGCGTTTACCCAGGCACCACCAAGCCTGCAGTAGATAAATTAAATCTAACTATCAATGATGGTGAATTCCTTGTTCTAGTCGG
>CANKCX010000143.1 GCA_947480375.1 Actinomycetota bacterium | reverse complement strand
CCAAACTCATTCACCGCCAAGCGCATGCTCGGCTTGAAGTAACAGGAAGGAATAAACCATGGCAAGAGTAAAACGTGGCGTTCACGCCGCAAAGAAGCGTCGTACAACTCTCGAACGTGCAGCCGGATATCGTGGTCAACGTTCCCGACTGTTCTCGAAAGCTAAAGAGCAAGTTACCCACTCACTTGTTTATGCATTCAACGATCGTAAAGATAAGAAAGGCGATTTCCGTCGTCTTTGGATTCAACGTATCAATGCAGGTACACGTGCAAATGGAATGACTTACAACCGTTTCATCCAAGGTTTAAAGAGTGCAGGCGTCGAAGTTGATCGTCGTATTCTTTCCGAGCTCGCAACTAACGATCCAGCCGCGTTTGCTGCTTTAGTTGAAGTAGCTCGCAAGCACGTCGTAAATGCCTAATAACCAAATTACGAGCCTTCAGTCTCCGCACGTCGTGAGAGTGAAGGCTCTTTTGGGTTCTCGTGGTAAAAAAACGCGACAAGCTGATAAAGAATTTATCGCTGATGGAATCCAGAGTGTGCGCGAAATTTTGCGCCCAAGTTTTGATGATGCTCCCAAATTAGTGAATTTATATGTGACCGAAAAGGGTTACGCAAAATTACTCGAAGAGATCTCTCCGCAAGTTCTGGAAGAAGCACCAATCATTCATGTCGCCGATGCCGTGATGAATGAAATGGCAGAAACTGAATCACCGCAAGGGATATTAGCCCTCTGTAAATTCACGGAAATTACTCTTTATAAACTGAAGCAACGTAGCGTCAAGAAGGTTGCCTATTTTTGGGAGATTCAAGACCCCGGAAACTCGGGAACAGTTATTCGTACCGCCGAGGCCCTAGGTTTCGATGCCGTGGTTTTCTCCAATAACAGCGTTGATGTTTATTCACCAAAGACTGTTCGTGCAACTGTTGGCGCACTTTCACATATTCCAGTTGTAGAAGGAATAACTCTAGAAGTACTTATGGATTTTGCCCAAAGCGAAGAATTCACAACGATAGCTCTGGCTGGTGATGGCGCAGGTTCTATTCTTGACCTTGATAAAAGTGAAAAAACTATTCTTATCTTCGGTAACGAGGCAAGAGGTTTGCCAGAGATTGCAGGCCTACATTCGAGAGTGGCGATTCCTATGTCGGGTAAATCCGAGAGTTTAAATGTTGCCAGCGCTGCGGCAATCGCCATGTTTGAGGTCGGAATTCGGTAGGATTTCTACATTATGTCGCTCAACGTCGCAGATATTTCAGCCGCCACAAAGAGCGCTCTTGCGGCAATCGCTGCATCATCAGATTTAAATGAGTTAAAAACTGTAAAGATTGAACACCTTGGTGACAAGTCAGCGCTTTCCAAAGCGAGTCAAGCTTTAGGCAAAGTAGCGGCTGAAGAAAAAGCCCAATTCGGCAAAATTGTAGGGGCGGCTAAAGCGGAAGTTTCTGCAGCCTTCGAGGCTAAATTGCAATCTCTAGAAACCGAACGCGATGCAAGAGTGCTATCTGAAGAGCGCGTTGATGTTACGTTGCCTTCTACTATTCCTTCTGTCGGTGGGCTACATCCGTTAACAATTCTCACTAACGAAATTTCGGATTTATTTATCGGGCTTGGTTATCGAGTTGCAGAAGGTCCGGAATTGGAAGCGGAATGGCTGAACTTTGATGCTTTAAATATTCCAGCGGATCACCCAGCTCGAACTATGCAAGATACGTTCTTCATAGAACCGCTTGATTCAAAATTGGTTTTACGTACACATACTTCGCCGGTGCAGATTCGTACAATGCTCGAAAATAAGCCGCCAATTTATGTAATCTGCCCAGGTCGTACTTACCGTGCTGATGAATTAGATGCCACGCACACTCCAGTATTCAGTCAGGTCGAAGGTTTAGTTATTGATCGCGGAATCACAATGGCTGATCTAAAAGGTACCCTCGACTACTTCGCGCAAAGCATTTTTGGTCCCGATGTTAAGACCCGACTTCGTCCCTCATTCTTTCCATTCACTGAACCCAGCGCCGAAGTAGATTTTTTCTTCAACGGTCGTTGGATTGAGTGGGGCGGCTGCGGCATGGTTAATCCAAAAGTATTAGAGGTTTGCGGAATAGATACAACTGAATTTTCAGGCTTTGCATTTGGCATGGGCCTTGAACGAACTCTGATGGTTCGCCATGGCATTACAGATATGCACGATATCGTTGAAGGCGATTTGCGTTTCACTCGTAGTTTTGGAATCGGTGGCCGATGAAAATTCCACTTTCCTGGATAAGAGAATTCGCCGATGTTCCACTCGATATTTCATTGGAAAATTTAGAGAGCGCATTTGTAAATGTGGGTTTTGAAGTCGAAGGAATCGACGTTCAGGGCTCCGATTTAACTGGTCCGCTGGTCGTAGGCAAAGTTATCGCGATTGAAGAATTGGTTGGCAACAAGAAGCCGATTCGATTTGTCGAACTCGATTGCGGAGAGAAAGAAAGCAGATTTGTAATTTGCGGAGCGACCAATTTCATGGTCGGAGACTTAATAGTTGCTGCACTGCCAGGAGCAGTATTGCCCGGGAATTTCGCTATTTCAGCTCGCGAGACTTATGGCAAAACAAGTAACGGAATGATTTGTTCCGCTAAGGAATTAGGAATAAGCGAAGAAGGATCTGGAATTATTGTTCTTCCTGCAAAGAGCGCTGAACCAGGAACTAATGCGATCTCACTTCTAGAAATAAACGATGTTATTGTCGATGTAGCCGTGAATCCTGATCGAGGTTATGCGCTCTCGGCCCGCGGTTTGGCACGAGAATTAGCCGCTTCGCTCGGTATCGCTTACAAAGATCCAGCTTCTAGCGTTGCGGTTTCAAAATATGAAATAAATAAAGCCGGCATACAGGTTTCCGTAGAAGATAAGCGTGCGCTCTCGGTGGTCTACATTCGTTCGATAACCGATTTCAATCCTCTAGCGCCGACACCTCTTTGGATGAGTCGCAGAATTGAAAAATGTGGGATGCGTTCAATTTCGCTGGCTGTAGATATTACAAACTATGTGATGTTAGAACT
>CANKCX010000142.1 GCA_947480375.1 Actinomycetota bacterium | reverse complement strand
TACGTGAAAATACTAAATCGATTACTAGCACCGGCAAAGTTACATACTCTGCTGCAGCAAACCACGCAGTGAATCAGACCTTGGTGCGTTCATTTAATACTTCGCTGATCGCACTCCTTCCAGTTGCATCAATTCTCTTCGTTGGTGCTGGACTTCTTGGAGCTGGAACTCTGAAGGATCTATCACTTGCACTCTTTGTTGGCTTAGCAACTGGAACATATTCTTCGATCTTCATTGCGACTCCAATTCTTGCCCAACTTCGTGAACGCGAGCCTGCAATGCGCGCGCTTTCAAAGCGAGTGGCACAACATGCGCCAGGCGCAGTTACCCTTGAAGCAAAGAGTTCGCTCTCCACTTCAACTGCTGAAGGTGGGACTGCAACTAAAACTAAGTGGGAGCGCGGACCTCGCAATCAACCAAAACGTAAGCGCCGTTAAACTCTTAATAACTTTTTAGTTAGTTAAGATAGAACCATGAATCCGGTTCTAGATGGTTTAGCGAAGTCGCTTAAATCTCACCATCCAGATGCATCTTTAGTTGAACTTGAACGCGCTTATGAAGTCGCCGAAAAGGCACATGAAGGACAGTTGCGTAAATCTGGTGAACCATACATAACGCATCCGCTTGCAGTCTCTGAAATTCTTGCCGAAATCGGCTTAGACCTTGAAACAATTATTGCGGCGCTCCTTCACGACACTGTTGAGGATACGCAATATTCACTTGAACTATTGAAGAAGGATTTTGGAAAAGATGTTGCTGGCCTGGTTGATGGCGTGACCAAGCTAGACAAGTTGAATTACGGACCAACTGCAGAGGCAGAAACTCTCCGCAAGATGGTCATAGCGATGTCGAGAGATATAAGAGTTTTGGTTATAAAGCTTGCTGATCGTTTGCACAATGCCCGAACTTGGAAATTTGTGTCTGTTGAATCAGCACAACGCAAAGCTCGTGAAACTCTAGATATTTATGCGCCGCTTGCTAATCGCTTAGGTATGAGTGCAATTAAGTGGGAGCTCGAAGATTTATCTTTCAAAACTCTAGAGCCAAAAAAGTATGACGAGATAGAACGACTTGTTCAAGAGCGCAACCCAGCACGTGAAGCCATGACTGCAGAAGTTCTGGATCTGGTAGCCAAGGATTTAAACGCAGATGGTATTACCGCAAAAGTTCTTGGAAGACAGAAGCATCTCTATAGCGTTTATCAAAAAATGGTAATTCGTGGTCGAGATTTCAACGAGATTTATGACTTGGTTGGAATTCGCGTGCTGGTTGAAAGCGTTCGCGATTGCTACGCAGTCCTCGGAGCTATCCACGCAAGATGGAGCCCAATACCAGGTCGATTTAAAGATTACATTGCAATGCCGAAATTCAATCTCTACCAATCACTCCACACAACCGTAATTGGGCCAAACGGCAAAGCCGTTGAAATTCAAATCCGAACCTTCGACATGCATGCGCGCGCCGAGTACGGAATCGCAGCTCACTGGAAATATAAATTAGCTTCAGTAGGCGATGATGCTACGAAGAAGCCAGAAATGATGTGGCTCAAGCAATTGCATGAATGGCAGCAGGAGACAGAAGATGTTGGTGAATTCCTCGATACTTTGCGTTATGACTTACGCACCCCTGAAGTTTTTGTCTTCACTCCAAAGGGAAGTGTCATAGCACTTCCATCTGGTTCAACTCCGGTTGATTTCGCTTACGCAGTCCACACAGAAGTAGGGGATAGATGTGTAGGGGCGAAGGTAAATGGAAAATTAGTTCCACTTGAATCTCCACTAACAAATGGTGATGTCGTAGAAGTAGTTACTAATAAGAGTCCCAACGCGGCGCCAAGTCGAGATTGGTTAAATTTCGTTTCTTCACCGCGCGCGCGTTCCAAGATAAAGGCTTGGTTCTCCAAAGAGCGCAAAGAAGAAGCAATTGATGCGGGACGCGAATCTATAGCTCGCCAAATGCGTAAGGTTGGGCTTCCGCTGCAGAAAATATTTGCTGGTCAAGCCTTCTTAGAACTTTCACACGATTTACATTATCCAGATATCGAAAGCATGTATGCCGCTGTTGGAAATGGACACATTAGTGCGCAATTTGTTATTGAGAAATTGGTAGCTAATACCGATCTGCATGAACCTGACACAGAAGTTGAGAGCCATACCAATCCAGTTCACTCATTTGAACATGTGCGCAGAAATTCCTCTGGAGTAGATGTTGAAGGTGCTGACGATGTTCTCGTCAAGTTGGCAAGATGCTGCACACCAGTGCCAGGGGATGAAATCGTTGGATTCATAACCAGAGGTAGCGGAGTTTCGGTACATAGAAGTGACTGCATAAATGTTTCTGATTTACGCGAGAATCAAGGAGATCGGATAGTTCCGGTTAAATGGAATCTTGCAGCGAAGACGGCTTTCTTAGTGAATATTCAAGTTGAGGCACTTGACCGAGCCCGCTTGCTCTCCGATATTACGAGGACGCTTTCAGATCAACATGTAAATATTCTCAATGCTGCAGTAAGTACATCAAAAGACCGTACTGCAATTTCAAGATTCACTTTCGAAATGGCAGATGCGTCACATCTGGATGCTGTTCTAGCCAGCGTCCGTTCAGTTGAAGGCGTTTATGATGTTTATCGAGTAACTAATAATTAATTAGTTTTAAAGTCTGATAAACCTTTTTGAGCTTCAGCCAACCAAACTTTTCTAGCTTCAGCAGCTTCGCGAGCAGTCTTTGCTTTGGCGGTATTGCCGGCGGCATCTGCTTTCGCAGCTTGAGACTCGTAACCAGCAATCGCATCAATTAGACCTTGTACGACGTTATTAGCGCGGGCGATGGCGGTTGGATCGGTACGACGGTTTTGCTCTTCAACAAGTGAGTGAATTTCATCTTCGATTCGTGCAAGACGGGTATCAAGGGCTGCACGCTTGCTGCGCTCAGTCATTCCAATCTTCTGCCATTGCTCCATAAGTGCGCGGAAGTTCTTTCTCGCACTCTGCAAGTCGGTAATAGGAAGGATCTCTTCGAACTTAACAATCAGTTCCTCGCGCTTTGCTAG
>CANKCX010000141.1 GCA_947480375.1 Actinomycetota bacterium | reverse complement strand
TTCTTCTTGCGCGGCTTCTTAAGTTCGCCAGTCTTTTTATCTACAACCATTTCTGGTTCTGGAAATACTTCAGTTATATATGGCCCGAAACGTCCGGACTTAGCAAGTAGTGGCAAATTAGTTTCCGGGTGAATACCGAGTTCGCGTTCACCAGATGGTTGTGCAAGTAAATCAATTGCAACCTGCAGAGTTAGTTCATCAGGCGCCATTGTTTCCGGAATATTTGCGAACTTACGATCATCGCCTATTCCCTTTTGAATATATGCACCAAATCGACCAACTCGAATTTCAATATCCTCGCCCATCTTCATTGTATTAATTTGCTGGGCATCAATTGCGCCTAGATCTGCGGCTAGCGCTTCTAGGCCAGGATTACCTTCGGTTCCGAAGAAGAACTTTGTTAACCATGAAACGCGATCTTCTTCGCCATTTGCAATGCGATCTAGGTCTTCCTCCATTGAAGCTGTAAATTCATAATCAACCAATTTTCCGAAATGTTGTTCAAGTAATCCGGTAACTGAAAATGCAAGGAAGGTCGGTACAAGTGCACGTCCCCGTTTGGCAACATAACCTCGATCTTGAATTGTGCTCATGATTGAAGCAAAAGTAGATGGGCGACCAATTCCAAGTTCTTCTAGCTTCTTAACTAGCGTTGGTTCGGTATATCTAGCAGGTGGCTTTGTTTCGTGACCTTCACAAATATAGTTAGTAACTTTAATCGAATCGCCAACCGCCATTGGTGGCAAACGTTTGTCACTCTCTGATGCTTCGTCATCACTTGCCTTATCTTCAACGATATCTTCATACGCGGCTAAGAATCCGGGGAAAGTTACAACAGAACCATTCGCACGAAATATTGCTGATCCGCCAACTTTTGTTTCGACGTCGAAGTCCACACGCATCTGCATCTTCTTAGCATCGGACATTTGTGACGCAATCGTGCGCTTCCAAATTAAGTCATAAAGGGCAAATTCGTCGCGCGAAAGTTCTGGTGCTAATTCACCTGGTGTTCTAAATGTTTCACCAGCGGGGCGAATTGCTTCGTGCGCTTCCTGTGCATTCTTTGATTTACCTTCATAAACTCTTGGGGTGGCTGGAATATATTCAGCACCATATAAAGATTTCGCTGAACTTCGTGCTGATTCAATCGCACTCTGCGAAAGTGTTACTGAATCGGTACGCATATAAGTTATGTAACCATTTTCGTAAAGGCGTTGCGCTACACGCATTGTTAATTGTGCGCCCCAACCTAATCTCGATCCTGCATCTTGTTGCATGGTCGAAGTTGTAAATGGCGCTTTAGGGCGTTCGGTGCGCGGAGATTCTTCAGTTGATTTAACCGTCAGCGCTTTACCTGAAAGGCTTTGAACTAATTCGTTTGCACCAGCTTCGTCGAGTAATAAAATATTTGCAACAGATTTCTCTTTTAATCCACCGTTTGCATCAAAATCATTTGTCGCTGCTACTCGTTTACCGTCTAGCGAAAGTAACCTTGCGTTAAAACCAGCCTCGCATTGTGCAGTTAGATCCCACCACTTAGATGAAATAAATGCCATACGTTCGCGTTCGCGTTCGACAATCAACCTTGTAGCAACTGATTGAACTCTTCCGGCAGAAATTCGTGGCATGACTTTCTTCCACAAAACCGGTGAAAGTCGGTACCCATATAACCGATCTAATACTCGGCGAGTTTCTTGGGCATCTACTAGGCGATAATCTAAATCGCGAGTTTCTTCCGCAGCTTTTTGAATTGCCTCTTTTGTAATTTCGTGGAAAACCATTCTGCGAATTGGAATTTTTGGTCGAAGTACTTCGATCAGGTGCCAAGCAATTGCTTCACCCTCGCGGTCCTCGTCCGTTGCCAGAATTAATTCATCTGCATCTTTCATCAACGCTTTTAACTCTGAAACTTTTGCTTTCTTATCTGGGTTAATTACATAAAGCGGTTCGAAGTCTTCCTCGATATTTACGCCCTCTTTAGCCCAGGCAATTTTCTTGTATTCCTTTGGAATATCGGCTGCGCGTTGTGGCAAATCCCTAATATGCCCAACGGATGCCTCGACCACGTAGTCATCTCCCAGGAAGCCGCCTATTTTGCGCGCCTTCGCGGGAGATTCCACGATTACAAGTTTGATGCCCATATTTTACTTCGGGGAAGTTTCCTTAACTTTTTTAATTGTTATTAGATGATATTTGTTGATGCGCGATGACCGCGGACCATAGCAAAGACAATTACCAAAGTTGCAGCTAAAGAGATTGCCAAGGAATATGTTCCGTGACCCTTTAGTGCAAATTCAACAATCGCTGGTGTAACCAACAAACCAACCAAGTTCATAACTTTGATTAGTGGGTTGATTGCAGGCCCAGCTGTATCTTTAAATGGATCTCCAACAGTGTCACCAACAATTGTTGCGTGATGCGAATCAGATCCTTTACCGCCATGATTACCATCTTCAACCATCTTCTTTGCGTTATCCCAAGCTCCACCAGAGTTAGCTAAGAAAACTGCCATCAAAGTTCCGGTTCCAATTGCACCAGCAAGATATGCACCAAGTGCGCCAACGCCAAGACCGAAGCCAACTGCGATTGGTGCCATAACTGCAAGTAAACCTGGTGTAACAAGTTCGCGAAGTGAATCGCGAGTACAAATATCTACAACGCGACCGTATTCTGGTTTTTCAGTTCCCTTCATGATTCCTGGGTGCAATCTAAATTGTTCGCGAACTTCATGAACAACTGCGCCAGCTGCACGTGAAACTGCGTTGATTGCAAGACCAGAGAACATAAATACGACTGCGGCTCCGATAATTAGACCAACTAAGTTGCGTGGATCAGCAACATCCAAGATTCCTTGGTACTGAAGTGCAACTGCACCATCCCCAACAACTTTGCGAGCAGCTTCTTTAATTGCATCTGTGAATGCACCAAAGAGTGCGGTTGCTGCAAGAACTGCGGTAGCAATTGCAATTCCCTTAGTGATTGCCTTTGTTGTATTTCCAACAGCATCAAGTGAGGTAAGAATTTGTGCGCCCTCGCCTTTTACATCGCCAGACATTTCAG
>CANKCX010000140.1 GCA_947480375.1 Actinomycetota bacterium | reverse complement strand
TTCCAGAGTGAACGATGCCAATGCGGCCAGCACCGATAACACCAATACGTAAATTCTTCTTGCTCATACTTCCCCCTGTTGTATTCAGGGTTAAATACTAGTTATAGAAGGCAGGTTTTGTGGCGTAAGTTGCTAATTCTTTTGCGCCACTGTGAAGTGATTTCAATCCGGCTTCAACAACCGCTACAGACATATATCCGTCCCATGCATTTGGACCGCCGAGTTGTCCAATTCTTGCGGCATTGATCCAAGATTGAATTTCATCATCGTATGCCCGTGCAAAGCGGGTTAGATATGAAACGTGTTCTGCAGTACTAGAACGTCCGGCCTCCCAAGTTGTCATTCCATTGGATCTACCAATTTCACTGACGCCTTTTTGGAATACAGCTTCAGTTATTACTTGATATCCAAATTGCACCGAAACATTCATTTCAACGGTCGCGATCACGCCAGACTCGGTTTCAAGCAAGACCAGGATTGGTTCATTCAAACGTTCCGGAGCCAACTTGTTTCGCTTAAGTTGTTTTACTTCTGCGCTAACAATTGGTGACCCAGTTAAGAACCGCACAATATCTATCTCGTGTGAAACTGAATCAGCAATCAACATATCGTTGCCATACCATTCCGGAACAGATGGATTTCGATGGGCGCAATGCAAGGCAAGTAATTCACCAAGCTGGGCTCCTAAAATCTGCTTCTGCAATTCAATATAACCTTCATCAAAGCGGCGCATAAAGCCAACTTGGATAATCTTCTTGCCACCAGCTGCTTCGGCAGCGACAACACGTAGTGCGGATGCAACATCTGGAGTCATAGGTTTTTCGCACAAAACTGGAATTCCTGCGGCAATAATCGGCAGCAAAACTTCTTCATGAAAGGCGCCTGGTGTTGCAACCAGTGCTGCATCAATCAGCCCACTTGCTATCGCATCAGAAATGTTTGGAAATTGTTTTGCTTCTGGAGCATGTACTAAAGCTGCTGCAGCGCGATTGGCATCGGGCTCAACAATTGCAGTGACTCCTGCGCCAGACATCCGAGTATTTATACGAACTATGTGATCGGTGCCCATTGCACCAGTTCCAATTACACAGACGCGAAGATCTGCCACTTGTCTTTAGCCAACCATTTCTGCATCGCGCTTATTGGCGCCAGAGTGAACACAGCTTAAATTTGAATCTAATTTTGAGCATGGTTCGCATAACAGAATTAATTCATGACAGCTTGCGGTTGCGCAATTGAAGAAGGTATTTGTCTTTGCGCTACAACGTTCACACTCGCCAATAACTTTGGTCTTTGTTGAAAAATCAATTGCCATGCGACCGTCAAAGGTAAAGAGCGAGCCTTCCCAGAGTGAATCATCTCCAAACTTATTTCCATAGCGAACTATGCCGCCTTCAATTTGATAAACCTCTTTAAAACCGCGTTTCACCATTACCGCAGATAAAATTTCGCAGCGGATTCCACCGGTGCAGTAGGTAACGATTGGCTTATCTTTAATGTGATCGTACTTTCCGCTTTCGATCTCTTTTATAAAATCGCGGCTTGTTTCAACATCAGGGACAATCGCATTCTTAAACTTGCCGATCTTGGCTTCAAAAGCATTTCGGCCATCAAAGAAGACAACTTCTTCGCCGCGTTCTTCAACTAATTTATCTACTTCATAAGGCTTAAGGTGCTTTCCACCATTTACAACGCCGCGTTCATCCACATCAATTTCAGCTGGACTTCCAAATGCAACAAGTTCATCCTTAACGCGAACATTTAATCTTGGGAAATCATCCCCGGTTCCACCAGACCACTTAAAATCAATCTTCTTAAATCCTGGATATTTCTTAGTTGTCTTTACATACTTCTTAAGGGCAGACATATCGCCGCCGACCGTTCCGTTGATTCCGTGCTTTGAAACCAGAATACGACCCTTGATATTCAGGGATTCGCAGAGTGCTTGCTGCCACAATCTAACTGCCTCGGGATCAGCAATAGGCGTGAAGCCGTAATAAAGAAGTATCTTCTGGATTTCCACATCGTAATCTTAACGAGTCAGGCGTTAGGATTAAAACGTGGAATTTAAAAAAATCTGGCGCGGGGTTCCAAGCCCAGTCCGCAAAACAATCGTTCTTGTCGTTGGCTGCACGCTCATCGCCATCGGGGGAGTTCTAATTGTTCTGCCGGGGCCATTCACTCTTCCATTTATCTTGGGTGGCTTATTTGTTCTTGCAGCCGAATTTGCATGGGCCAAGTCATTGCTGGCAAAGGCTCAGGAATCTGCAAAGAAGATTGATCCACGAAAGCTTAAGAAGCGTAAGCCTGAAGAGAATTAACAGGACGAATTTTTAATCCTGTGTAAGAATTCGCAGGTGTTCCGGGGGTCGGTGTAATTCCGAACCGGCGGTGAAAGTCCGCGAACTGATTGAAAATCTCAATCGGCCGATTTGGTGAAATTCCAAAACCGACAGTTACAGTCTGGATAAAGGAACGCAAGGAGATACGTCATGTCCATTTTAAAATGGTTGTTTGAAGCACAGATTCATTTCGGAAGTAAATCAATTGCCTGGCGTGAAGTTATAGGTGGAATTCTTGGCCTATCAAGTGCGGTCCTAGGTCTTAAGCGAAAAGTTATTGCCTGGCCAGTTGGAATTATTGGCGATGGTTTACTTTTCACAGTTTTTCTCGGCGCAGTATTTTCATTTGGCGCAGATGATCAAGCAAAGAATTTCTATGGCCAAGCTAGTAGAAACTTACTTTTAATTATCGTAAGCGTTTATGGCTGGATTCGTTGGTCACAACATCAACGTGCGGGTGGGGAAGGCAAGCCACCAGTTACACCACGTTGGACAACAGCGAAAGAGAAGCAATATTTAATTCCGGCGATAATCATTTTCTATCTTGTTGCCTACCAAATCTTTAAAGCCCTTGGTGAATCAGGAACTTGGCTAACAGTTGATACCTGGATCTTTACTGGCACCGCGCTCGCAACTTATGGCATGAGCCGTGGCTATGTTGAGTTCTGGTTAGTTTGGGTCGCAGTAGATGCTGTTGGTGTTCCGTTCGCATTTAAGAATGGGTATTACCCAACTGGAACCTTGTATGCGATATATCTGCCATTCGTAATCTGGGGCTTTATTTCATGGCTCAAGATTTCGAAGAAGGAAAAGGAATCCATTTCCTAACATTGCGCGTATCCTTTGCGATATGAC
>CANKCX010000139.1 GCA_947480375.1 Actinomycetota bacterium | reverse complement strand
GAACGCTCTCAACAACAACACCATGATGAAATCAAAGGATGCCTTGGCTCTTGGAGTTGTTGATGCAGTCTATGAACCCGCCGATTTCTTAGAAAATTCTTTAAAGTTTGCCGCAAGTGTTTTAAGTGGCAGCAAAAAGATTGAACGAAACGATTACACAAAGAATGAAACCGATTGGAACGAAGCAATTGCAAGCGGTAGTGCGGCCGTGGCAAAGAAATTTGGTGGGGCGCAGATTCCGCAGGCTATAAAGGCTCTTGATTTAATTGCGGCTGCTCGCACAAATACATTGGGCGCTGGTTTTGATGCCGAAGATCAAGAACTTGCCAACCTCACCATGAGCGATCCATTACGAGCTTCGCTTTATGCATTTAATTTAATTCAGAAGAAACGCAAGAAAGTTGAAGGTGCACCAAAGCCTGCATTAGCGCGCAAAGTTACTAAGGTTGGTGTTGTCGGCGCTGGACTCATGGCATCGCAGCTTGCACTTGTGATTCTTCGCAATCTAAAGGTTCCGGTTGTAATTACCGATTTAGATCAAGAGCGAATCGACAAGGGACTTACTTATATTCGCGGCGAATTAGCGAAATTAGTTGAGAAGAAGCGCATGAGCCCCGAAACGGCCGCGCGCTTGGGTTCATTGGTCTCAGGATCAACAGATAAAGCGATTTTTGCTGACGCCTCTTTTGTAATTGAGGCAATTTTCGAGGAACTAGAACTTAAGAAAGCTCTCTTTAAAGAGTTAGAAAAAATAGTTTCAGTCGAGTGCATTCTGGCAACTAATACATCTTCGTTATCAGTAACCAAAATGTCCGAGGGGCTAAGTAACCCAGAACGAGTAATTGGATTCCACTTCTTCAATCCGGTTGCGGTTATGCCACTTCTTGAAATCGCTAGAACCCCAGCCACCGATGATGTAACCACCGCGACTGCTGTTGTGATTGGTAAAGAATTGAAGAAGACAATGGTGATTGTTAAAGATTCACCAGCCTTTGTGGTTAATCGACTACTAACTCGATTCATGGGTGAAATAACCGATGCGATTGATGAAGGCACTCCACCAGATGTTGCCGATGCCGCAATGAAGCCACTCGGTCTGCCGATGACTTCACTAGAACTTCTTGGTTTAGTTGGACCAGGAGTTGCGCTTCATGTTGCCGAAACTCTTCATAATAATTTAGGAGATCGTTATCGAATCTCGCCAACCATGCAGGCTTTTGTAAAAGAGGGAGTCAAAACTTTCTACATTAAAGATGAAAAGGGAAGCCTCTCCCCTAACCCTGCAGCACTCGCACTTATCAAAGCGGGCGACAAGGCTTCTACAAATGATGAAGTTCGAATTCGTGCACTCAAAGCGCTAGCGAGTGAGGCGAAAATGATGCTCGATGAAGGTGTTGTTGCAACCCCTGGCGAAATTGATATCTGCATGCTTCTTGGTTGTGGCTGGCCACTTCACCTTGGTGGAATTTTGCCGTACCTAGATCGAACTGGAATTAGCGATGAAGTTAACGGTCAGCGCTTTCATCAGCCTGGCGTTGCTTCTCTTGCGTAAGCCCACTCTTTAAATCATCTTTAAGAGAACTGCTCCAGGAAACTAATTGGTGAGTTATGTTCTGGGAAGTTATTCCTAGATCTGCCAAGATTTCACCACGCTTTGAATGTTCAATAAATTCAAGTGGAACGCCGATTGAATGAATTGGAACATCTAGTCCCGCATCTCTAAACATTTCAGAGACCGTGCTGGCAATGCCACCATGTCGAATTCCATCTTCGACAACAACAACGCTCTTATATCTCTGCGCCATGGTTAATAAACTTTGTGGCAGCGGCTTGACCCATCGAGGATCAATTACAGTTACCCCAACACCCTCGCGATAAGCCTGAGAAGCTGCCTCAACACAAATCTTTGCCATCGCGCCGACACTTACTAATAGAACATCAGCGCTTTCTCCGCGATATAAAACATCGATGCCATCTCGTCGCTCAAATGCAGGAATATCTGGACCAACAGCGCCCTTTGGGAAACGAAGTAGTGAAGGTGCATCAGAAATTTCTAACGCTTCGCGCAATGTCTCTTTTAACGTCGCGCCATCGCGTGGGGCTGCAACGTGAAGAGTTGGAACTATTCCGGTCAGCGCAAGATCCCATATGCCGTGATGCGAAGGTCCATCATCACCGGTTATGCCTGCACGATCCAAAACGAAAGTTACGCCAGCTTTATGCAGCGCGACATCTAATAACAATTGATCAAATGCACGGTTTAGGAAAGTTGAATAAATCGCAACGACAGGATGCAGCCCCGTGAATGCCAGACCGGCAGCGCTTGTTGTCGCATGTTGTTCTGCAATTCCGACATCAAGAGTTCTGGTTGGAAACTTTTGCGCAAATTTATCTAGCCCAGTTGGCCCAAGCATCGCAGCGGTAATTGCAACGATATCTTTGCGCTTAGCGCCAATCTCACAAATTTCATCAGCAAAGACACTCGTCCAATTACGTTCAGATTTGGAAACTGGAATTCCCGTCTCTGGATCAACAATTCCAACTGCATGGAATTTCTCAGCGGAATCATTTATTGCTGGCGCGTGCCCACGACCTTTTTCGGTAATCACATGAACTAATACTGGTGCGCCAAAATTCTTGGCATGTTCTAGTGCGCTCTCCATCGCCTCAATATTGTGGCCATCAATTGGCCCAAGATATTTAAGTCCTAAATCCTCGAACATTCCCTGCGGTGCAACAATATCTTTAAGGCCTTTTTTAACGCCATGTAAAGTTTCATAAATTGGACCCCCAACTACCGGAGTCTTTTCAAGAACTCCCTTGCCCCAATCCAAGAATTTTTCGTATCCACTTGTTGTGCGAAGTGTTGAAAGATAAGTTGCAAGCCCACCAATTGTTGGTGAATATGATCGTTCGTTGTCATTAACCACAATTACAAGTCGCAAATCATCACTAGATGCAATGTTGTTCAATGCTTCCCAAGACATGCCGCCTGTAAGTGCGCCATCGCCCACTACGCAAACCACGGTCTTATCTAAATCACCTTTAATCAGATTTCCGCGAGCAACTCCATCAGACCAAGAGAGCGCGGTCGAGGCATGCGAATTTTCGACAACATCATGTTCGCTTTCACTGCGATTTGGGTAACCAGAAATTCCATCACGTTGACGCAATTTATCGAATCCAGAAACTCGCCCAGT
>CANKCX010000138.1 GCA_947480375.1 Actinomycetota bacterium | reverse complement strand
GACCAAGACTGCAACTTGTTTGCCATCTTGTACCGCCTTGAAAGCTGCACGTACTGCAATTTCGGTTTTGCCATAACCAACATCGCCACAAACCACGCGATCCATTGGATGTGATTTCTCCATATCGGCTTTAACTTCTTCGATCGTTGCCAATTGATCGGTAGTTTCAACATAAGCGAAAGCTGCTTCGAGTTCGCGCTGCCATGCAGTGTCTTGTGAAAATGCATACCCAGGTGCACTCATGCGGGCGGCATAAAGTTGAATTAATTCTGCAGCAATCTGCTTAACCGCTTTACGAGCACGGCGTTTGGTGTTCTGCCAATCCGAACCTCCGATTCGATTTACTGATGGCGCTTCACCACCAACGTATCTAGTGATTTGTTCAAGGGTATCTGTCGGAACAAATAAGCGATCGGCGGGTTGGCCGCGCTTTGATGCCGCATATTCGATTACTAAATATTCTCTAGAGACATTTGCAACTGTTCGATTAACTAATTCAATGTACTTACCAACACCGTGTTGTTCGTGCACGACATAGTCTCCAGGCTTTAATTCAAGGGGATCAATTGCTTTCTTGCGTCGCGATGGCATGCGCGCCTGGTCTTTGCTGGATGTACGTTGTCCTGAAATATCTCTCTCGGTTATCAAGGCAATCTTTAAATTATGGTTAATAAATCCATGATCGATATTGCTTGTCATCGCCACGATTGAAGTAATAGAAGATTCGCGAAATAAGACTTGATAACGTTCAAGAATCCCCGCACCACTTGCACTGAATAGAATTTTGTAACCAGATTCAAGCCAGCCAGAGATATCGCTAATAGCGGTCTCAATCTTGCCTTCATAAATCGGTATCGCCTGGAAGTCAGCTAGATCATCGCTTTCTTCCGGATTTTGCGAATAAGGATTGAGTGACCACAACTTCAAATCTAAATTCTTAGCTAATCCAATCAGCTCCTCGAAAGTTGAGTATCCGCCTTTAGTAATAACTCCAGTCAGATCTATCGGGGCCTCACTTCCAAAGGCTGCATTTGACCAAGATGCTTCAAGAAATTCGTTGTTAGTTAAAACTAAATCGGCAGCACGAGAATTAAGGCGCGGTTGATCAATTGTTATTACTTGGAAATTCTTTGGAAGAAAATCCAGTAGATTCTTAAATTCTGGTTTTAGGAGCGCAGAAATAGATTCCATTCCTTCAACGCAAATTCCTTCACTGATTTTGTTTGCCATCTCAGTAAGTTGTGGAAATTCTGCGCTGAGGTACTTGGCTTTTACTTTTACCTCGTCCGAAATCAGGAGTTCGCGGCCTGGATAAATTGTTATCGCTTCACCGATTTTCGAATATGTGCGCTGATCGGCAACGTTGAAATATTGTAAATCTTCAATCTCATCGCCAAAGAAATCTACGCGAATAGGATGATCTAAATCGGATGGAAATAAATCTAGAATTCCACCTCGGACTGCAAAATCTCCACGCTTTTCAACTAAATCAGTTCGAGTGAAACCAAAGTATGAAAGCCGAGTAATTACTTCTGACATTGATATTTCTAGACCAAGTTTTAGAGTAATTAATTCTTCTTCCAAAATATCGCTAACAATTGGCTGAAGTGCACCACGAATTGAGGTGATGACAATTCGAGGTGAATGATCAGAGTTAATTTGATGCAGTGCCTTTATACGTGATGTAACGGTGTCGCTCTTTGGACTTAATCTTTCATGCGGCAGAGTTTCCCAAGCTGGAAAATTACTTACAACATCACCAAGATACGATTTGATTTCATCGGCAAGCTCATCAGCAATTCGAGTTGATGGTGCAATCACAAGCAGTGGCGCTTGCTGACTTAAATTTGAAATAACAAATGAACGCAATGAATTTATGCAGACCAACTCACCGCCATCATTTGGAGAGTCAATTTGAATACCTTGAAGATCTAGAAAAGCGGGCAGAAGTGTCATTTGTCCGCCCCCTAAACCTGCGCATCAACGCCAAAAGCCCCACATCCAATTTGGATGGGGGTGTTCAGTGGGAAATTATATTCACTCATCAAATTGGATTCGACCACAGCCCAAGACCTGTAATGATTAGCCAGTGAGCCCGACCAACGATGCGACTACGCAATTCCAAGCAGACGATGCTGGACTTCGCAGTGATGTTCGCAGGCTTGGTGAATTGCTCGGTGACTGCCTTGTTCGCCAAGAAGGTCCAGAACTGCTGGAACTTGTTGAGAAAGTTAGAAAAGCTGTCCGCGGTGGTGGTGGCGAAGAAGTACTTGAAAATATTTCAGTAGATCAAAGCGTGCAATTAGTGCGCGCATTTAGCAACTATTTCAATTTGGCAAATGTCGCGGAACAAGTGCACCGTGCGCGCGTTTTGGCAGATGAGCGAAATGGTGGCGGTTCGTGGCTTACTCGCGCCGTAGATCGAATCATTGAAGTGCAAAAAGAGAGTAGAGAATTCACAACTGAAGATATTCAAGGTTGGATAAATAATTTCTCGGTTCGTCCAGTTTTCACAGCGCACCCAACCGAAGCGGCACGACGTTCGGTACTTAGCAAGATGAACACAATTGCAGATTTATTAGATCAACCAGCAAATGCAAGACGCGATCGCCGACTTTCTGAAACTATTGATTTGCTCTGGGAAACTGATGAGCTGCGTTTGGGTCGACCAGAACCACTTGATGAAGCGACTAATGCGCTCTTCTATTTAGATGATTTATTTCGCTTAACAATTCCAGAAGTGCTTGATGATTTTGCAACCGAATTAAAGCGTTTAGGCGTAACTGTTTCGCCAACCTCTCGCCCATTAAGTTTTGGAACTTGGATTGGTGGCGATCGTGATGGAAATCCAAACATCACAGCAAGTGTCACGACGGCTGCAATAACTCTGCAGACCGGACACTTCATTCGTGCCATGTCTGCTGCTCTTGATCAATTGCGCCAAGCTCTTTCAGTATCAACTCGCATTTCGGGAACGACTCCCGAATTAGAAGCATCAGTCGCGAAAGACTTGGAATTATTGCCAGAAATCGAAGATCGCTTCCGCAGATTAAATATTGAAGAGCCTTATCGCCTTAAAGCAACTGCGATTCGTCATCGTTTAATTCTTACCCAACGCCGACATGCAGTTGGTGGCGCCCATGTTTCGGGTCGCGATTACGAGAGCACGGAACAACTTTTGGCAGATTTAAATTTGATGCGTGATTCACTCATTGCAAATCGCGGTGAACT
>CANKCX010000137.1 GCA_947480375.1 Actinomycetota bacterium | reverse complement strand
TAGATGGTGGATATCGCACGTGGGTTAATTCACCAGCTGCAATTACTTATCACTCAACAACCGAAAGAGAAAAGGAAGAAATAAATGTGTAGCAGAACTACCTGTCGCAAATGTGGAAAGCCAACCTGGAGCGGTTGCGGAAACCATATCGAGATTGCGCTTAAAGGTGTCCCAAAATCACAGCGCTGCCAAGGACATCAAAATGATCCAGCAGAACCAAAAGGTCCTGGCTTATTTAGCAAGCTATTTGGAAAGAATTAATCTTCACTCTTTCCAGAGTTCAAACCTTCACGAATTAGCTTCATAATGTTTGGATCTGCAAGTGTTGTGGAATCACCAGTTTCACGGTGCTCTGCAACATCTTGCAACAAGCGACGCATAATTTTTCCACTTCGAGTCTTTGGAAGTTCTGCAACCACAACAATTTGACGTGGTTTCGCAATGGCACCAATCTCTTTTGCTACGTGATCTCGCAATTGTTTTACAAGCGCTTCGCCATCTAAGTGATCGATTCCGCCGCGCAAAATAACGAAGGCAACAATTCCTTGCCCAGTCATTTCATCTTTGGCTCCGACAACTGCAGCTTCAGCAACAACTTCATGAGAAACAAGTGCGGATTCAACTTCAGTGGTAGAAATTCGGTGACCAGAAATATTCATCACATCATCAACGCGACCAAGCAACCAGATTGCGCCGTCGTTATCTAACTTTGCTCCGTCACCAGCGAAATACTTTCCGGCAAAGCGTGACCAATAAGTCTCTTTGTATCTCTCTTCCTCGCCCCAAATTCCGCGCAGCATTGAAGGCCAAGGTTCAGTCAGCGCAAGATATCCGCCACCACCGAGTGGAACTTCAGCACCGCTTTCATCAATTACTCGTGCACTAATTCCAGGAATCGCGCGCATTGCAGAACCTGGCTTTGCTTCAGTAACACCAGGCAATGGTGAAATCATGATTGCACCAGTTTCGGTCTGCCACCAAGTATCAACAATTGGGCAGCGATTTCCACCAATAACTTCGCGGTACCACATCCAAGCTTCAGGATTAATTGGTTCACCAACAGAACCAAGTAAACGAAGTGAAGTTAGATCGCAACCGTTAGGAAATTCATCGCCCCACTTCATCCAGGTACGAATCAAAGTTGGTGCGGTATAAAGAATTGAAACTTTGTATTTTTCAATGATCTCGAACATACGTGATTTGCTTGGTGTATCAGGTGTTCCTTCATACATCACCTGAGTCGCACCATTAATTAGCGGACCATAAACAACATATGAATGCCCAGTAATCCACCCAATATCTGCGGTGCACCAATAAACATCGCTTTCAGCTTTTAAATCGAAGACCATCTTGTGAGTGAATGCGGCCTGAGTTAAATAGCCACCGGTCGTGTGATAAATACCTTTTGGCTTTGCAGTTGTTCCTGATGTGTAAAGAATAAATAGTCCATGTTCGCTATCGAAACCTTGTGCAACATGCTTATCTGATTGGCGATCAACAATGTCATGCCACCAAATATCGCGGCCCTCTTGCATGGTTACTTCTTGGCCTGTGCGCTTTACAACTAAAACCTTCTCAACAGTTGGAGATTTCGCAAGAGCAGTATCAACTGTTGGTTTCAGAGCGAATGCTGCACCTTTGCGATAGCCGCCATCTGCAGTGATTACTAACTTTGCCTGCGCATCATTATTTCGAACAGTTACTGCATCAGCTGAAAATCCACCAAAGATAACTGAGTGCATCGCACCGATTCGGGCACATGCCAACATCGCAATCGCAGCTTCGGGAATCATTGGCATATAAATTGCTACGCGATCACCGGAAGCAATTCCAATTTCGGTTAAAGCATTTGCTAACTTCGAAACTTCGCTTAGTAAATCTGCGTAAGTAATTTTGCGAGTATCGCCTGGTTCGCCCTCAAAATAGAAAGCGACTCGATCTCCGCGGCCTTCAAGCACATTGCGATCTATTGCGTTGTAGCAAGCATTTATTTTTCCGCCAACAAACCACTTAGCGAATGGCAATTGCCAATCTAAAACTGTGTCCCACTTCTTCTCCCAATGCAATGCACTGGCCGCTTCTTCCCAAAACTTTAAACGATCACTTTTCGCGCGGGCATACATCTCGGCCTTTGCATTTGCTTGTGCCGCAAATTCAGGTGATGGCGGGAATTTGCGATCTTCATGGCCAAGATTTTCCAGGGTCGTCATGTTTTGAAGATTACCAGCCAAGAGTTTTGCACACCATAACTTTGTCCAAGATTTTTTCCAGGCGCCTAATTCCAAGCAAGCAATCTCTCTATCTTTCGCAAGCAATCAAAAATTAATAATAAAACCAATAAATAAGGAGAAAAACTTGGGATTCATAATTAACACCATCACAAATCTGCATGTCTTGACCATCGCAATCAAGGCGGTTGTTCGGGTCGGCAAACTAGCCCTGCACAGCAATATTGGGGCGGTTGGCCTCAACCACCTCCTTGGCTTTTTCGGGATGAATTAACCGGGGCCAATACGCGTCGCTAGGCGCACCGTTTTCCAATCCGCCCCAAAATGTGGTGGGATATGCCGTAAGCCTCACCGCAGCCCATCGAAGTGCCCGGCCAGAGATTTACGCCAGTTAACACTCGATTTGGGAGAAGAAAATGCCAATTGCAACCCCGGAAATTTATGCCGAAATGTTGGATCGCGCGAAGGCAAAAGCTTTTGCATACCCGGCAATCAACGTCTCATCTTCACAAACGTTAATCGGAGCAATTCGCGGATTTGCTGAAGCAAAATCTGATGGCATCGTCCAAATTTCTTGGGGCGGAGCGGAATACCTTTCAGGTTCCACAGTTAAGAACATGGTTGATGGCGCAGTTGCCCTCGCCGAATACGCACACATTGTTGCGAAGAATTACAACGTTAATATTGCAATCCACACCGATCACTGCCCAGTAGAAAAGCTTGATGGCTTCATGCGTCCACTACTTGCACTTGGTGCCGAAAGAATTAAATCTGGCAAAGGCCCATTGTTTAATTCACACATGTGGGATGGCTCGGCTGTTTCAATGCCCGAGAACATGTCAATTGCTGATGAATTAATTACAAAGTCAGAAGCTGCACGCACACTTCTTGAAATTGAAATCGGCGTTGTCGGTGGCGAAGAAGATGGCATCGAAGCAAAGCACGATGCAAAGTTGTATTCCACACCTGAAGATGCACTGATGACAGTTGAAACTTTGGGAATGGGCGAACGTGGTCGTTACATGGTTGCCGCAACATTCGGAAAC
>CANKCX010000136.1 GCA_947480375.1 Actinomycetota bacterium | reverse complement strand
CAGATTGAGTCACAATTACAACAACGTTCATACGAGGGATTCCTTAAGTAATGCGCTTAATCCTGGTAGGTCCACCAGGTGCGGGTAAGGGAACACAAGCAGTTCATCTCGCATCACATTTTTCAATTCCACATATCTCTACCGGTGACATTTTTCGTCTAAATATCAAGGGCGAAACAGAACTCGGTCTACTTGCAAAGTCATATATGGATGCCGGAAATTTGGTGCCAGATTCAGTTACAAATGACATGGTTGCTGATCGCCTTACTCATGATGATGCAAAGAGCGGATTTCTTTTAGATGGATATCCAAGAAATATTGATCAAGCTGATTTCCTAAAGGCTGTTCTAGAAAAATCAAATACCCCACTAGATGCAGTCCTTGAATTTAAATTAGAGAACGCCGAAATTATTAAGCGGCTATCAGGTCGTCGCGTTTGTCGCGGATGCGGCGCAACATCACATGTAATTTTCGATGCTCCTAAAGTTTCTGGCATCTGTGATTCCTGCGGTGGCGAGCTATACCAACGCCCAGATGATGCCGAAAGTGTTATCGCTAATCGACTTGCGGTTTATGCCGAACAGACTGAACCGATTATTAATTACTACAAGAGTTCTGGATTATTAAAGACTATTTCGGCTGTTGGCGATGTTTCAGATATCGCAGCAAGCGCAATCGCAGCTCTAAAGTAGCGACCATGGCAATTCAAATAAAGACCTTGGATCAGCTAAAACTGATGCGTAAGGCTGGCCTTGTTGTTGGTCAAACCCTCGATCTCATGCGCGAGGCAATCAAACCCGGTGTAACTACAAATGATTTAAATAATATTGCAATCAAAAACTTGGCTGCCAATGGCGCTAAATCAAACTTCCTGAATTACCACGGTTTTCCTGCTGTTATCTGCGCATCAATCAATGATGAAATCGTTCACGGTATTCCAAACGATCGCCCAATCGAAGATGGCGATGTTGTTTCAATTGATTTCGGTGCAATCATCGAAGGCTGGCACGGTGATGCGGCCTTCTCAATAATTGCAGGAACAAAGAACCTTGAAGATCAAAAACTACTTGATACTTGCGAAGAATCTATGTGGCGGGGGATTGCAGCCGGAAAACTTGGCGCGAATTTAACTGACATATCTTTTGCTATTGAAGATTACATTCGTTCGCAAGGTAAATATGGAATCCTGCGCGAATACGGTGGCCACGGAATCGGCACCGAAATGCATCAAGAGCCGCATGTATTGAATTTTGGCGCTGCTGGAATGGGCCCAGAACTTAAGCCAGGTATTGCACTTGCTATCGAACCAATGATTACAAGAGGGTCGCCTAAGACCAAAGTTTTGGCAGATGAGTGGACAGTAGTTTCACAAGATGGTTCACGGGGTGCGCACTTCGAACATAGCTTTGCAATCCTTGAAGATGGTAAGCCATTCGTATTAACTGCAATTGATGGTGGCCGCGAAAAACTAGGCGCACTTGGTGTGGAAGTTTCTAACTTGATTTAATCTCTTCGCCATCTCGCCATAGCGCAACAATCTGTAAATCTGTATCCAAGAATGGGCTTTTATCTAGGATCACTAAATTAGCTCGCATTCCAACGTCAAGGGAGCCAACCTCTTTCTCTCTAAACAGTTGATAGGCAGATCCTGCGGTGTATGCAGTTAGCGATTCTTCGATAGTTATTGCCTCAGTTATATTCCAAGCTTGCTCTGAAGTTCCAGGAATTTTTCGTAAAACTGGGATGAAGATTGCTTCAAGAGGTTTGTGGCTTGTTACCGGCCAATCGCTGCCGAAACTAATTTTGGTATTTAAATCTAGAAGAGTACGCAATTGGTATTGGCGGTTATTTCGCGCAGCACCAATTCGAGGTTCAATCAACTCTTTATTCATTGGATCTAAGTAAGTCCAAAGCGGTTGAAAATTGGCAATTACATCGAGCTCTTTAAAGCGAGCTAAATCAGTTGGCGCAATCAATTGGGCATGAACAATAACGGGACGACGATCCCATTTTGGATTGGCTTTGACCATTGCCTCTATTGCATTTAGAGATTGGTTTATTGCGCTATCACCGATTGCATGAACATGCACCTGAAAATTAAGTAAGTCATAAGCCGAGATAGCTTCTATTAGATTTGTGTCATCCCAAATCTTTAGGCCAGTAGATTCAGGATTATCTAGATATGGATCGAGCATTGCAGCTGTTCCACTTGAAAGCGCGCCATCAGTAAGGAACTTAATAGTGTTTGCTTTTAGTCGTTTCGGTTCTGGCAGCTTTGAAATCTGGGCACGCATCTCTTGGATATATGCGATTTGTTCCTGCCAATTTTGCGGTGTAACTAAGAAAGCTAGATGCATATCTATTGTGAGCGCACCAGATTTTGCCGCGGCGATATAGGCCTCGGCCATTGGTGGCTCAACCCAACATTCGGTTGCGGTAGTAACCCCGGCAGAAATTAATTCCTGGCAGGCATATTTAATTGCTTTCAAATCACTTTCAACGCTATCGGCTGGAGCATGTTTCAAAATTAAATCGAAGGCAATTGGTTCGCGCAGAGTTCCTTTAGGTGAACCATCTTCACGTCTGGCAATCGTTCCGCCATCTGGATCTTTGGTCTTTGCGGTTATGCCAGCAATTTCAAGGGCTTTGCTATTTACCCAAATTGTGTGGTGATCAACTGCATGCAAAACAACTGGGCGATCAGATACAACTTCATCTAACCAATGGGCGTCAAAATCGCCACCAGAAATAATCGCAGCTTCATATGCGCCGCCAATAATCCAACTTTCGCTTGGATTTTCTTTCGCAAATCTTGCTACTTCTTCTTTAATCGCTTCAACTGATTGCAGGTTATTAACTTTTGGGCCCTGTGCTTCGCGCCCTGCAAAGATTGGATGCGCATGGCCATCGATAAATCCTGGAAGAAGGAAGCCGCCATCCAGATCGATAACTTCGCCTGTCATTTTCAAGGCTTCGGGCCCGACAGCCAGAATGCGGCCATTCTCGATTGCCAGGCCTTCAAAGAGGCCTAGACCTGGGCTCCACGCGGAGCCACCCTTAAAAATTATTCGCAATTTGCCGCCTTCGGATCAGGATTAGGAGTATAAGACCCGATTTCCTAAATTTGGGGCTCCCGCCTTAGACTAACCCTCTGCCCAGAAATGGTCGGAACCCTGTTAACGATTTGAAATAGAGAAGTAGGTATTGCTTGGCTAAGAAAGACGGCGCAATCGAAATTGAAGGCTCCGTATCTGAAGCGCTACCAAACGCAATGTTTCGAGTTACGTTAACAAACGGACACGTAGTACT
>CANKCX010000135.1 GCA_947480375.1 Actinomycetota bacterium | reverse complement strand
TAGATTTAGAGCACCTGAAATTGTTGAACAAATATCATTACGCGAATTAATTGAAATTGAAAGTGAATCAACTGCCATAATTGCGATGCACGAATCTGCTGCGACGAAACTTTCTAAAATCATCTCATCTAATTTTGCCAATCTCAGTGAAATAATCGTTGTCATTGGCCCAGAAGGTGGATTGAGCGATAACGAAGTTGAATCCCTTAAGGGCGCTGGTGCGCATATTGCAGCGCTTGGACCAGAAGTATTTCGAAGCGCGCATGCCGGCGGGGCAGCGTTGAGTGCAATATCTGCTTTGATTGGGAGATGGTGATCGTTAAATGAACTGCTTATTCTGCAAGATGGCAGCTGGCGAAATTCCAGTTGAATTCCAATTCGAAAGTGAAACAGTCTTTGCAATTAATGACATCTCACCGCAAGCACCTACGCACGTACTAATAATTCCTAAAGCGCATCATGAAAATGCTGCGCAACTTTCAACCAATGCGCCAGAGGTATTATCTTCAATGCATCAGGTGGCATCAGAAATAGCCAAGGCCCGCGGCCTAGATGGTTATCGCTCAGTCTTTAATACCGGAGAGAGCGCCGGTCAAAGTGTTTTCCACGCTCATCTACATCTTCTAGGTGGCCGCCAGTTCGCCTGGCCGCCAGGTTAAAAGTAAGATTTCGCCTAATGGATTCGATGAAAACTGCGCTTATAACCGTGCCGACCGCAATTCCTATGGTCGCTTTAGTAGGTAGCCAAGATTCACATCTTCGAATATTTGAAAAAACCTTTCCGGATATTTCGATAACTGTTCGCGGCAATGAAATTTTTGCCTCAGGTGATTTGGTTCAGATCTCTAAATTTGAAGCCTTAGTCCGAGAACTATTAGTGCTTCTTCGCGCCGGACAAAATTTAAATAGTGATGCAATCTTGCGTTCGATTGAAATGTTTAATCACGAACCTGCAGATCATCCTGCTGAAGTTCTCTCGCTAAATATCCTGAGCAATCGTGGCAAAACGATTCGCCCTAAGACTGCCAATCAAAAGAGATATGTCGAAGCTATCGATGAGAACACAATAACCTTTGGAGTAGGCCCGGCTGGAACCGGTAAAACTTATCTTGCAATGGCCAAAGCGATACAGGCACTGCAATCAAAGCAAGTTAATCGAATAATTTTGACGAGACCTGCAGTTGAAGCAGGCGAGCGTCTTGGCTTCCTTCCAGGAACGCTGCAAGAGAAGATTGATCCATATCTGCGCCCGCTCTTTGATGCGCTGCATGACATGATCGATCAAGATTCAATTCCGCGTTTGATGCAAAGCGGAATAATCGAGATTGCACCACTTGCTTACATGCGAGGTCGCACGCTTAATGATGCATTTATTATTCTTGATGAAGCTCAAAATACTTCGGCCGAACAGATGAAGATGTTTCTTACCCGTTTAGGTTTTGGCTCAAAGATGGTTATCACTGGCGACACAACTCAGGTTGATTTGCCACATGGCGCACAATCAGGTTTAAAGATTGTTCACGAAATTTTAGATGGTGTTGATGATATTACTTTTATTCACCTTGATTCCGAGGATGTTGTGCGAAACCGTCTGGTTGGCGAAATCGTTAATGCTTATGGTCGCCACGATGAGGGCAAGGTAATTCCACCAACTCGATCAATCAGATCTGGAAGCGGTGATCGCTAATCCCCATGGGAATAGAAATTGCTAATAACAGTGGCGTTGCCTGCGATGAAGATCAAATAGTTGATGTTGCTAGTTTTGCTTTAGATAAAATGGGAATTCACCCGGATTCAGATCTCAGCATCACCTTGGTCGACGAAGATGAAATCACAAAGCTTCATGTGCAATGGATGGATCTTCCCGGCCCAACTGATGTTCTCTCATTTCCGATGGATGAACTAAAACCATTTTCAGCAAGCGATGGTCCCGGAATCGTCGGTGACATAGTTATTTGCCCACAGTTTGCAGCAAAGCAAGCTATTAAACATTCAACTGCAGATGAGATTTCACTGCTTACGGTTCATGGTGTTCTACACTTATTGGGATTCGATCACGCCGAGCCAGAGGAACATAAAGTTATGTTCGCATTGCAGGACAAAGTTCTAGATGAATGGCGGGCGAAATAAGTGAATTTCTTATTCTTAACCATTGATTCAATACTTTTCCTTGTTCTTGGCTTTTTAATTGGTCGCACGTTGGGTAAACGCCATAATTTGGATTGGTCAACAGTTCTTTTCATTCTCCCTAATTCTTTAATCTCCCTGCTTCGTAAATTTGGTTTCAAGTTACGTGCCGGGCAGTTTTCGAATGAGGAAGAGCTTCGCGATGCGGTAGATAAAGCAAGCCAACACGGTTTGGTAGAAGAATCTGAACGCGAAATGATTCAATCTGTATTCGAACTTGGCGATACTTTAGTTCGCGAATTAATGGTTCCACGTACCGATATGGTCTGGATCGAAGGCAACAAGACTTTGCGTCAAGGGCTATCTCTGGCTCTGCGATCTGGTTTTACACGAATCCCAGTTATCGATGAGAATTTAGATAATGTAATTGGCATCGCTTATGTAAAAGATTTAGCAAGGCGCACACACGAACGTCGCGAATCAGAGCAGACTGAAACCGTTGTAGAGCACATCAGGAAAGCAACATTTGTTCCTGAAACCAAGACTGCAGCCGAGCTCTTAAAAGAGATGCAACGCGATCAAATTCATATGGCGGTTGTTATAGATGAATACGGTGGCACTGCAGGATTAATCACGATTGAAGATATTTTGGAGGAAATTGTCGGAGAAATTGCCGATGAATATGATGATGATGAAGTTGAAGTTGAATGGCTTGATGAGACTCGCGCCAGAGTTTCAGCACGACTTCATATTGAAGATTTTGCAACTAGTTTCAAAGTAGAAATACCAGAATCAGAGCGCGAAGATGTAGATAGCATCGGTGGGCTGCTTGCTAAGACTTTAGGAAGAGTTCCGATTCCAGGCAGCACGATTTCAATTGCCGGAATTAAATTGACCGCTGAACGTCCAGTAGGTCGCAGACATAGAATTGCAACGGTATTAGCCGAGCGCATTATTGATGATCAGGAGACAGTCCTTGAGCAATAATCCAGAAGATTTAAAACTTTTAACTTTAGCCAAGGCAACAATGGCGCGCAGCAATTCAAAATCTGCAGCGGCGCTACGCGATAACACCGGACGCACCTACGTTGCGATTCCAGTTTCAAGCGGGTCCTTTGAGGTGGATTCGCTACTTGCAGTCTTGGTCGTTGCTAAAGCAAGTCAAATAACCGGGATTGAAGCGATTGT
>CANKCX010000134.1 GCA_947480375.1 Actinomycetota bacterium | reverse complement strand
GTTTCAAAGCCTGCCTCTTTCAAAGCAAAGGCTGCATGAACGCAAGAATAATCAAACTCGACACCCTGACCGATTCGATTAGGCCCACTGCCAAGAATTATCACTGCAGGTTTAGTGCGTGGAATAACTTCGCTTTCTAAGTCATAGCTTGAATAGTGATAAGGCGTGTGTGCTTCAAATTCGGCGGCACAGGTATCAACCGTTTTGTAAACCGGGCGAAGTCCGATGCGATATCTGGTTGCGGCGATATCCTGCGCGCTTTGCCGCGTTAATTCGGCGATCTGAGAATCTGAAAAACCATAACTTTTCGCAATTGAGAGTAACTCATCTGACAACGGAGATGCCTCCGTTATTTTTCTAGCTATTTCATTGATCTCAATGATTTGAGTTAAGAACCAAGGATCAACTTTGGTTGCAGCAAAAACCTCTTCGATTGATGCGCCTAGGTAGAGCCCGAGTTGAATTTGTTGTAGGCGATGTTCGGTAGGGATCGCCATTGCCGCGAGCAAATAATCTTTTGTTACACCAGTTGTATTCCAATGGAAGCTAGTGCCCTTTTTCTCAACAGAACGAAGCGCCTTCTGTAGCGCCTCGGGGAAAGAACGTCCGATTGCCATTGCTTCGCCGACACTTTTCATCGTAGTGGTTAGTTTCGTATCTGCTTCTGGGAACTTTTCAAAAGCAAAACGCGGAACTTTCACAACAATGTAATCAAGGGTTGGCTCGAAGGAAGCTGGCGTCGATTTCGTAATATCATTTTGAATTTCATCCAAGGTGTAACCAATTGCCAATTTAGTCGCGATCTTTGCAATCGGAAACCCAGTTGCCTTTGATGCAAGAGCCGATGATCTAGAAACCCGTGGATTCATTTCAATAACAATGATTCGACCATCTGCAGGATTGACAGCAAATTGAATATTACATCCGCCTGTTGCTACGCCAACTTCACGAATAATTTCAATCGAGAGATCACGAAGCTTTTGATATTCAACATCTGTCAAGGTAAGTGCAGGTGCTACGGTTATTGAGTCGCCGGTATGTACACCCATCGGGTCTATATTTTCGATACTACAAACAATTACAACATTGTCTTTGTGGTCACGCATTACTTCTAGTTCGAACTCTTTCCAACCAATAATTGACTCTTCTAGGAGAACTTCGGTTGTAGGGCTGTGGCGCAGACCAGCGCCAGCTATAAGTTCTAGGTCGGCTTGATTGTGCGCTATGCCAGAACCCAAACCACCCATCGTAAATGAGGGCCTAACCACAACTGGATAGTTGAGAATTTGTGCTCCTGCAATGCATTCATCCATCGTGTGGCAAATAATTGACTTGGCAGATTCGCCACCAATCTTTTCAACAATGCCCTTAAAAGTTTCGCGATCTTCACCGCGCTTAATTGCTGGAATATCAGCACCTATCAACTTAACTCCAAGGCGCTCTAAAGATCCACGTTCATATAATTGCATTGCAGCATTGAGCGCAGTTTGTCCGCCTAGCGTTGCCAGAATTGCAGTTGGCTTCTCTTTAATAATGATCTGTTCAATAATTTCAGGTGTAATAGGTTCGATATAGGTAGCGTCAGCAAATTCTGGGTCGGTCATAATTGTTGCCGGATTCGAATTAATAAGGATTACGCGAATACCCTCACTTCGCAGAACGCGGCAAGCTTGCGTGCCTGAATAATCAAACTCACATGCTTGTCCAATTACGATCGGACCACTTCCAATTACTAGAACGCTTTCAATCGATTCATCTTTAGGCATTTGTAACCCTCGCATTTGTCATAAGAGTTACGAATTGATCAAAGAGATAACTCGCATCGTGCGGTCCTGCTGCAGCTTCAGGATGGTATTGCACACTAAATGCCGGGCTCTCTAAGAGTTCCAAACCTTCAACGACTCCATCATTTAATCCAATATGACTTACAAAACCGGCTCCATAAATGGTGTTGAAATTACCTTCAATCGGAGCTGCTACTGCAAACCCATGATTATGTGCAGTTATTTCAACAACCCCTGAACGCAGATTCTTTACCGGCTGATTTATGCCGCGATGACCGAATGGCAATTTGTAAGTCTCAAAACCCAAAGCTCTGCCGATGATTTGATGGCCGAAACAAATTCCGAAAAGTGGAATTTTTGCACTTAAGATTTCACGAACCAAAGAGATCATTTCAACCATTGTCGCGGGATCTCCTGGGCCATTCGACAAGAAAATTCCATCTGGTTTGATTTCCAAAATTTCGCTCAAAGTTGATTTAGAAGGAACCACATGCACTTCGATTCCTCGTTCTGACATAGCCTTTGGTGTAGCTCCCTTGATTCCCATATCAAGTGCAACAACTGTAAATTTCTTTTCGCCAACCGCAGGTACAACATAGGTCTCTGCCGTCGAAACGTCATCAGCTAGGAATGAACCCGCCATCTGTGGCGATTTGCGTACTTTAATAACCATTTCTTCACGTGATAGCTGTGTGTTTGAGAATATTCCAACTCTCATTGCGCCAAGATCTCGCAAATGGCGAGTTATCGCCCTCGTATCGACTCCCCTAATTCCAACAACTTCATTTGCAATTAAATCTTCTTCTAATGAACTTGTCGCCCGCCAATTACTAACTACGGGTGATGGATTTCGAACTACGAAACCACTAACCCAAATCTTTTTCGATTCCTCATCTTCTTTATTCATTCCCGTATTACCAATATGCGGCGCAGTCATGATGACAACCTGCTTGTGATACGAAGGATCGGTAAGTGTCTCTTGATAACCAGTCATTCCAGTCGAAAAGACTGCTTCACCAAAGGTTTCACCCTCGCAAGCCCAGCTTTCGCCTTCAAAGATAGTTCCATCATCTAGAACGAGGAAGGCTTTACTCAATTGCTTCCTCCATTCACAACTAAACCATTGGCTAAAACTTGTTTGCCATTCAAAAATGTATAAAGTACCCGGACTGGCAACTTCATCGCTTCAAATGGTGTGTTCTTGCTCTTTGAGGCGAGTGTATTACGGTCAACTATCCAATGGGCTTCCGTGTCGAGGATTGTTAAATTTGCCGGAACGCCCTTCGCAATAGCATTACCGTGATTTTGGTAACCCGCAATTCTCGCAGGCGCAATGGACATACGCTCGATAAGGTCTGGCCAATTCATCAGTTTAGTTTCGATCATGGCCTTGGCAACAACTGAAAGTGCGGTTTCCAGTCCGACCATTCCAAATGCAGCGCTCTGCCATTCGCAATCTTTATCCTCGGTTGGATGTGGCGCATGATCCGTTCCTACAATGTCAATTGTTCCATCAGCCAACCCTTTCCGAAGTGCAATAACATCTTTCTCGGTTCGAAGTGGCGGATTAACTTTAAAAACTGGATCATAATTTGC
>CANKCX010000133.1 GCA_947480375.1 Actinomycetota bacterium | reverse complement strand
TGATGCTGCGTTAGATACGCCAGATCAAAGAACTATTCGTCTTGCTGCACTTCTTGTCTTAGAAGCAGCCACAGGACTTGCTTCACGCTAACTTAAGTTAGGCAGAACTTCTCTGGCGGCTTTTGTAATTTCTCCGCTGTTAACTAATTCAACTGCCGCCTCTAGTTCTGGTGATAAAAATCGATCTGGGCCGACTCCCCCAACCTTTGTGCGTAACGTTTTGATCACGTTGCCGGTTGCGGGTGATGGCTTTAAACCTTCGCGCATATCGATTGCGCGAGCCGATGTAACTAATTCAATTGCCAAGATTCTTGCAGTGTTATCTACAACCTTACGAAGTTTGCGTGCCGCCGCCCAGCCCATAGAGACGTGATCTTCTTGCATCCCTGAACTTGGAATCGAATCAATACTTGCAGGAGTTGAAAGTCGCTTGTTCTCGCTAACCAAGCCAGCCTGGGTGTATTGCGCAATCATCAAACCAGAATCCACGCCTGGGTCATGTGCCAAAAATGGAGGAAGTCCAGCGGAACGATTTTGATCAAGAGCGCGGTCAGTTCGACGCTCTGCGATAGAGCCAAGATCGGTAGCGGCGATTGCAAGGAAATCTAGGACATAACCGACTGGTGCGCCATGGAAGTTTCCATTTGATTGCACTCGACCATCTTCTAATACAACTGGATTGTCAATTGCACTTGCAAGTTCGCGGGTTGCGATGAGGGATGCATAATCAATTGTGTCGCGCACAGCGCCAGCAACTTGTGGTGCACATCGAAGTGAATAAGCATCTTGGACTCTTGAATCATTTTCACGATGTGATGCAACGAGACCTGAACCTTTTAGCATTGCAAAAATATTTGCGGCACTTACGGTTTGGCCAACTTGCGGGCGAAGTGGTCCATGTAATTCTGGTGCGAAGACGCGATCGGTGCCAAGCAAGCCTTCGATGCTCATCGCAGCAGTAATATCGGCAACAGTTGCGAGTTGGTAAAGATCTGAACAAGCCATAATCAACATTCCAAGCATTCCTTCGGTGCCGTTGATTAGCGCAAGGCCTTCCTTCGCTTCTAATTCAATTGGCTTCAGGCCAGCATTTGTGAGTGCTTGCATGGCTGTCATCTCAACGCCGTTTGCATCATGAACCATTCCCTCACCCATGATTGCAAGGGCGCAATGTGAAAGTGGTGCAAGATCTCCGCTACATCCAAGTGAACCAAACTCTGGAACAAACGGAGTGATACCTGAATTTAAATAATCAGCATACTGCTGGGCGAGTTCAACTCGGACACCGGTGCGACCTGTCGCCATTGTTTTAAGTCGCAAAAACATAAGTGCGCGAACTACTTCACGTTCTACCGCTGGACCAACACCTGCGGCATGTGAACGGATTAAAGATTTCTGTAACTGCGTACGATCTTTAACATCGATGTGACGATTTGCCAGTGCGCCAAAACCAGTTGAAACCCCGTAAACGGGAACGCCACCTGCGGCATATTCATCGATGAATTTACGAGAGGCTTTAATCGCGGTTATTGATTCTGGTGAAAGCTCGACCTTCGCACCAAATCTTGCAACGTTAATTACATCATCGAAAGTAGTTCCCGATGTTGAGAGAGTTACAGTCTTATCTGATTTGGAGGCCATTGCGCCATACCTCTTCTATTAAATTAACTCCCGGGCGGTATGCCAAGTGAATGTATGAATCTGATTTTAGAATTGAAAAATCAGCGCTTGCGCCTTCAGATAAGTGCCCTACGTCTTCGCGAAGAAGCGCTTTCGCACCACCAAGGGTTGCTGACCAGAGTGCTTGTTCGGGCGAGAAGTGCATATCTCGGACCGCGACTGCAATTATGAATGGCATATTGGTTGTGTAAGAACTTCCCGGATTGCAATCTGATGCAAGTGCCACAGTAATGCTTGCTTCTAAAAGCGGGCGAACATCAGGGTAGGCAGAGCGAGTAGAGAATTCAGCTCCTGGCAACAATGTGGCAACAACCTTTGATTTAGATAGCGCCTCAATATCTTTAACGCTGATATGGGAAACATGATCAACTGAGGCAACACCAAGTTCAACTCCGAGCCTCACGCCGCCACCTTCTTGGATTTGGTTTGCATGCAACCTTGGAAGCAACCCTTTTCTCATTCCAGCTTGCAAAATTGTGCGGGCATCTTCAACTGAGAATGCGCCTTTGTCACAGAAAACATCGATCCACTTTGCATGTGGCAGAACCGCTTCTAGCATCTGTCCGCAAACTAAATCCACGTAATCTTTAGGATTTGATTTATATTCAACTGGCACTACATGGGCGCCAAGAAAAGTTGTTTCGTCGGTAAATTCTTGAGCAATCTCGAGAGAGCGACGTTCATCATCAACAGTTAAGCCATAACCAGATTTACATTCAATTGTCGTTGTTCCACCTGAATAAGCTTCAGCAAATAGAGATTGCGCATTTGCACGAAGTGTTTCGCCACTTGCGGCGCGAGTTTTTTCAACAGTATGAGCGATTCCCCCGGCAGAATAACTTTCTCCCAGCATGCGGGCACGAAATTCCTTGCTGCGATCCCCGGCAAAAATCATATGGTTGTGGCTATCAACAAATCCCGGAATTACTGCACGCCCCTGCACATCAATCTTCTTCTTGATGTGGTGAGTTGGCGCATCGTCTTCTGGCCCAGCCCAGGCAACAACGCCATCTTCAATTAAGAGAGCTGCTTTCTCAATTACACCTAACTTAGTTCCATCGTGCAATGGATCATTCGTAACAAGTTGGCCAATATTGTAAAAAAGTTTGCTCGTCATTCTTACTCAATATCTAACATCGGCACATGGACATGACGCTCTTTGGCAGTATCTACTGCAATGTCATACCCAGCATCAGCATGGCGGATTACTCCCATGCCAGGGTCATTTGTAAGAACTCTTGCCAATTTCTGTGCGGCAAGTTTTGTGCCATCTGCAACTGAAACTTGTCCAGAGTGAATTGAGCGACCCATTCCAACACCACCGCCATGATGTAGCGAAACCCAAGATGCACCAGAAGAAATATTTACCATTGCATTGAGAAGCGGCCAGTCAGCAATTGCATCTGAACCATCGAGCATTGCTTCGGTTTCACGGTAAGGAGATGCAACAGAGCCACAATCCAAATGATCTCGGCCGATAACAATTGGCGCAGATACTTCGCCCTTTGCGACTAATTCATTAAACGCAAGACCCGCTTTATCGCGTTCACCATATCCAAGCCAGCAGATTCGTGCTGGTAGACCTTGGAAAGCAACTTTCTCTTGTGCCATTGTTATCCAGCGATGCAGACCTTCATTCTCTGGGAACAAATCAAGAACAGCTTTATCAGTGCGATAAATATCTTTTGGATCTCCAGAAAGTGCGACC
>CANKCX010000132.1 GCA_947480375.1 Actinomycetota bacterium | reverse complement strand
TCTCGCGTGAACCAGCCTCGCGAACCGCATCTGCAATCGCCATCAAATCATCATTAGATGGTCCACTCGCAATTGATTCTGGTTCTTGTTTAATAACTGTCCAACCAACTGGTGCGCTCATTCGCAAACTATGTTGATCGCAGAGATCGTATGCATGTGGTTCTGAAAATGTTGCAAGTGGTCCAAGAACCGCAGTTGAATCTGCATAAATATAGGTAAGGGTTTTCGTTGCTAAATGGCGACAGCCAACTCTCGAACACAGGCGACCTGCTCGTGGTTGTGGACGTGTCATACCTAAGAGGCTATCGCGCCAAGTCCGAAAAGGTTGGGATTTACTCGCGTGTAATAACGCGCGCGTTGGCATTTGGAACTGCGGCGCTTTCTAACTGTGCACCAGCAACAAGCGGGAACTGACTTAATCCAGATTTCTCTTTGAAAATTACTGCGCCATAGACCTGCTTATTTGCAGTGCTAAAACTTGCCTTGGTTATGCCCTTACTTGGGCGCCAAGTCGCTATTTCGGAACCTCTTAAAGTCTTACTCTGAATTTTTTTATTCTTATCAGTCCAAGTGACATCAACTTCAAAATCTTTACCCGCAAGAACAACCTCTGGCGCAAGCCCACCAAAATAGAGAGTTAAATTTGAAAGTTCAACACTTGAACTAGACCATGCGAATTCATTTGTCCCATTGAAGTTTCCAGAACTTTTAACGGCAGCAACAATTGGTCGATCGGCCGTTAAAACCAGTGAGAAAGTTCTGGTATTCAAAACTGGCTTGAAAGTTATGTCTTTAACTTTTCCGGCAGGAATATTTATGTCATCAAGCCCAATCGGAGCGAAGCTGCCATCTGTTGCGACAATTTTGGCACGAACATTGGCTGCCACATTTCCCGGAGCCAGAATTCGCAAACTCTGGTTTGTGTTTTTTCCACTCAATCTGACGTTGCTAATTGCTGGAATAACAACGCGATTTGCTGGTTGGGCACCATGTGAAACAAAATCAGCGCCAAGCGAAACTAAACCACGTTGACGTTGATCATGTAGATAAGTAGTTACGCGTCCTGATCTTGTGATCGCATGAATCACCACCGAATTCTCTCCGGGGGCAAGAGTGTCGAGATAAATCCGCTTGCTTGAATTTTTAGCAATTCGCTTGGATATAACTGATGAAACAGTATTTGATGAGTAAATAAAGAAGTCAACAATTGATGTGCTCAGACCGCTGTTGATGATTACAACGGAAGCCCGACTGGTTACAGAGCCAGATCCACCGACGAACCATTGGTCACCGCTACTAATCGAACAGACAACTGTTGCAAGTGCGCGAGATTTAGATCTAGTTACATTTATAGAACTCTCGCTATTTCCATCGACAAGAAGTGGGCTATTAGAAAGGTAATAACTGGTCTTTGCTTTGGCCAACTTATTCTTCTTATTTGGAATTTGGCGAACCAATATTTTTGATGAAGGCAGCACCGATGTTGAAGTGGCATCACTTAGCTTTGGTGGACAGACCGTTGCTGGATAAGACTGCACAGTTGAGATTCCTGAATTATCTGGATTAACAATTGCCACACCAAGAAGCGCCAGTCCAAAAGCCAGCAAACTAACCAAGACTTTTTGATCTAAAACCTTTAAATGATTTCTCATGCAAGCTCCTCAAGTGGAACTTCGCGGCGTCTGCGACCTGCGGGCAATGAGAGAACAATTACCGTCAAAAGTGCGATTAACTGCGCTGAGATTAAAGCGCGGTGCTTTGTTCCATCATGCAGCAAAGTAATTGGGCCGGTCTCATTTACTTCAAAGGTTGGCAGGCCAATTGCTGATTCAGATAATTTCACTTGATTGCCGTTAATGATTAATTTCCAGCCAGAATCAAATTTCTCGGCCAAGGTAATTATTCCTGGGGTTTGGAGATTATCGACTGCGCCAACTTTTGTTGAATTTAGCGCTGTTACAACGCCGGTCTTATCTAATACTGAAACCCGAGGCTTGCTTCCAACAACTTGCCAGATGATTCCAGAATTAGTTGAGGAGCTTCTAGTAAATCCACCAATTCCATCAACAGTTCTGACAACGCCTTGATCGATTGGATTTTTCAAGAATAGATATTGAATTCCGTAGTCGCCTAATACTTTGCTTGAAGTGAGCCCTGATCCACTTATTAAATCTATGACCGCGGTTTTAATTGGAGTTGGTGTTGCTACAGCAACATCTGGATCTCCAATTTCTAAATCAAAACCTCGAGTTACAAAGTAATTTAACGCTTCCCCGGTTCGTCCGATAACAAGTGTTTTTGGTCGATTAGGGGTATCGCTCAGAGATGAGATGAAAGGTGGAACAACTTCTGGCTTTCCGCTTGCTACAAGTGAATTTGATCCACTTGTTACAGCCCAAATACTTGTAATTAAGATCGAAGCGACTGAAACAAATACCGTTATTGCTGAAACTAAATGGCCTAAACCAAGTCTTGAATTTTGTAGGTTTGGTACCAACTCTGAAGCAATTTTAAGGGTAGGGATAAGAATAAGAATTTCAATAAACAAAATTAAAGTTCCGGTCCAGACGCTTCCATTGCTTCCATGCCCAACCACGTGTACTTGCGAAAGAACTACCGCGGCGGCAAATAGGAGAACTGCTGCGCTTGCCTCAAAAGAGAACTTATTAGTGACAATTATTGCGATTAGAAAAATAATGAATGGCGCAACTATCCAAGTTGGAACCCCAGATGTGCCACCCGGATTTAATAAGAGAATATCGAGAAGTCTTCCGCCTGAAATAGGCAGCCCTGGATCTAGAAGAATTTGTGTAGGGTGCAAAATCACTGACGTTGACCAAGGTGCATTAAGCAACCCTGGAATAAATAGCAGTGCGGTAATTCTTTTAATGCGAGTTAATTCGGCGGTCATTAGAAATTTAACTGGACCTGATTCTGAGATTTCAGATCTTCGCTTGATAATTGCAGCTATTAGTAGAACTAAGAAAAGCAGAGTCCAGATAACTAGAAAGAACGTAGAAAAAGCAGATAGAACCGCAGCTAGCAAAATTAAGGCATAGGTGCGGCGCCAAGAAATCGTTTCGAATTTATTCGTTCTTGGAATCACACTTAAGAAACTTGGTGCGACTAATGCGACTACCAGAGTGCCGATTCGACCTTGATTTATGCTGCTCCAGATCACAGGAGACATCGCATAGATGAGGCCGCCAATTACGGAAATTTGAATTGTTAATCCGGCTCGTTTTGCGCTGCGGTACATAACAAAGAAGGCAAGAGTTGGGGCCAAGAGAAAGAAGAACGTTAAAAAGAGCCAAACTTTTCCAAAAGCTAATGCCGAGGCGCCCGCCAAGATTGCAACCCAGGGTGGAGTAGAAGCGGCGGAACCCAAACCAACTAAGTGCCAAGATTCGCTGTA
>CANKCX010000131.1 GCA_947480375.1 Actinomycetota bacterium | reverse complement strand
AGCAACCCAACACTTTAAGACAATTACAAAATTACTTGGCGATTTAGCGCAGGCGGGAACTCTGCAAGGAAGCGGCGAGGGCACGCAATTAGCGCTGCTAACCGGGTCGATGAGTGCGCCGCAAAAGCGTGAAGCACTTGGTCGAATCAGCAATGGTGAGGCAGGAATAGTTATTGGAACCCATGCGCTTATGAGCGAAGGTGTTTCATTTAATGATCTTGCACTTGTTGTAGTGGATGAGCAACATCGTTTTGGCGTTGAGCAACGTGATGCGCTGCGAATGAAAGCAAATAAGCCACCACATCTTTTAGTAATGACTGCAACACCAATTCCGCGAACTGTGGCCATGACAATATTCGGCGACTTAGATGTTTCAACGCTTCGACAATTGCCAAGTGGTCGTATTCCAATCCAAACGCATGTGATTCCTGTTCTAGAAAAGCCACATTATTTAGATCGAGCTTGGGCCCGAGTCAAAGAAGAAGTTGCTAAGGGACATCAGGCATACATCGTTGCGCCGCGAATTTCAGGATCCGAGAGTGATGATGCGCAAGATGCGAAGGTGAAGATTTCACAGGCCGATATTGCAATGGCCAAGTTGATGGGTGATGAAATAACCGATGAAGAGCTAGCAGGCACTGAAAAAATGACTAGCGTTGAAGAACTTGCGCCGAAGTTAGCCACTGGCGCACTTAAGGGATTAAAGCTGGCCCCGCTGCACGGGCGTCAAAGTTCAGAACTTAAAGATGAAACCATGAGCGCATTTGCGCAAGGCAAAGTTGAAGTACTTGTTGCCACGACTGTGATTGAAGTCGGAGTGGATGTTCCAAATGCTTCGATGATGGTAATCATGGATGCAGATCGCTTTGGAGTTTCACAATTGCACCAGCTTCGTGGCCGAGTTGGGCGTGGAACTACTCCTGGATTATGTCTTTTAGTTTCAGGTGCTGCCGAAGATTCACCTGCGATGGAACGTCTCACTGCAGTTGCAGGAACCTTGGATGGTTTTGAATTATCGAGAATTGATTTAGATCAACGTCGCGAAGGTGATGTTCTCGGACGTGCCCAATCTGGAACTAAATCTCATCTTCGATTATTGCGAGTATTGCGTGATGAAGATTTAATTGAAGAAGCAAGACGTGTTGCAACCGAACTTATTGCGAACGATCCAAAATTAGAGAAATACCCAATTCTTGCGAATGAAGTTGCTATTTTGAAGGAGGAGGAACGTTCGGCTTTCTTGGATAAGGGCTAGCGCGTTACCTTTGGTCAATGAGAATTATCGCAGGCAGTAGCAAAGGCAAGGGCTTGCTATCGCCGACCGGAAAAACTCGACCAACTTCAGACCGAGCACGCGAAGGACTTTTCTCATCACTTGAATCAGAATTTGGTTCAATGAGTGAATTGAATTTTCTAGATCTCTATTCTGGTTCGGGTGCAGTTGGGGTTGAAGCACTTTCCAGAGGAGCCGCGAATGTTTATTCCGTCGAAGATCATGCACCAACTGCCAGTATCGCTTCAAAGAATTTTGCGCTTGTTAATAGCGCGAGTGGAAAATTTACAGTCTTAACTTCGTCGGCGGAACGTTTTGTAGGTACACCTCATCAACTAGCTTTCGACATAATTTTTATGGATCCACCATACGATGTTGCAAATGATGTAATAGAAAAACTCTTAAGTGATATCTGCACAAATAATTTATTGAAGCGCAATGGAATAGTCGCGATAGAGCGTGAGACGAAGAAGGCGCAATTTACTTGGCCAGCGCCATTTATTGCCGAGAAAGTCCGTTCATATGGGCAGGGAAGTATCTTCTACGGCGGTTATTCTGCTAGCGTTTTGCCGTGAATCGCGTCGTCTGCCCTGGATCATTTGATCCCATAACTTTTGGGCACTTAGATATCATCAAGCGCGCTAGCTCGTTATTCGATGAAGTAATTATTGCTGTAATGGTTAACCAAACTAAGAAGACGCTATTTACTGTTGAAGAGCGCATCGAAATGGTTCGTGAGGTAACTTCAAAATATCCAAATGTAAAGGTCGATTCTTGGTCGGGCTTACTTGTGGATTACTGCAAAAAGAATGATATTTCGATCATCGTTAAGGGCCTTCGCGCCGTAACCGACTTTGACTACGAACTTCAAATGTCACAGGTTAATTTGCAACTTCAAGAAGTCGAAACCCTATTCCTCTCAACCGCACCTGCACATTCATTCTTATCATCTTCACTCGTCAAAGAGATCGCCAGCTATGGCGGCGATGTATCTAGTTATATCCCGGCAGCACTTTTAGAGCGATTGAAAGATCGCTTGGCTGGAAATTAAAGGAGAGAAAAATGGAAGTTATTGAGCGCATAGAAACTGCAATCGCAATGGTCGAAGAGGCTCGCGGTGTTCCACTTTCAGCTAGCTGTGTACTTCATCGCGGAGAAATCCTTGAACTCTTAGATAGTGCACGTGCAGCATTCCCTGCCGACCTAGCAAACGCGCAACAAATTTTGCGCGAACAAGATGTAGTAATCGAGGATGCAAGAACCCAGGCCGATCAAATAATTGCGCATGCTCGCGAAGAAGTTGAATCTATGATTTCGCAGACTGAAATTGTTGCGGCTGCTAAGAAAGAAGCTCGAAGAATTTTAGATGAGGTAGCTGAAGAAGCTGCAAGCCAACAAGGCGAAATTGATGCATATGTAGATTCAAGACTTGCCACACTTGAAGTGATACTTCATAAGACCATGGAAGTCGTAAATCGTGGTCGCGACCAACTTGCAGGCGTCGATGCAAAATCAGCGCTTTCAGAGTTGGGCGATAAGTAAAACTTATATGAGCAAGAACCCCTTCCTCTTTAATACGCATGATTTACCGCGTCGCGCGGGCGAGATGCGCGAATACGAATTAACTATTGATTCGCATGAAGCACTTGGCTTTGAAGTATTAGCAATCGCGCAGGATGAACCAATTGATATTGATTTGCGAATCGAATCTGTAGCAGAGGGAATACTTGCAACAGCTACAGTACGAACCGAAGCAAGCGGAGAATGTGGTCGCTGTCTTGATGCGGTTTATTACGATGTCGATGAAACTTTTCAAGAGTTATATGAATATGTTGAAGATCCAAGACAAGCTCGCAAGCGGAATAAGCCTGGTAAAAAGCGTCCGCAGAAAAGTGAAGAAGATGATTTGGATGAAGATTTAGTTCGCCAGATGGATGGCGACATGATTGATCTTGATGGACCAATTCGCGATGCGGTTATTTTAAATTTGCCGATTAACCCACTCTGTTCCCCAGATTGCCCTGGGCTCTGTCCGGATTGCGGCGTTAAGTGGATTGAACTTCCCGAAGACCATGCCCACGCACCAGCTGATATTCGCTGGGCTGGATTGGAAAATTGGGCCGGCCCAACAGGGGAGTAGGCCCGTTTTTGAATATCT
>CANKCX010000130.1 GCA_947480375.1 Actinomycetota bacterium | reverse complement strand
TGAAATTTCACCTGGGTAACCAAGTGCGATCATCGCTGCTGATGCTGGAACAAGTCGACCAATAAGTGAACTTGCTGCTGCCTTTGCGAGCGCTAGTACTGCAATTACTTCTACAAGTAGAAGAGGTACTGTAAGAATCCAGTCAACGTAGCGGTATGCCTCGTTGAATGCACCCTTTGCAGTGCCGACTGTTACTCCACCATCAGTTGATGACTCATTGAATGAGTTGAAGATGCGGAAGTAGTGATATGCAGCAATGAATGTAACCATTGAAGATAGAACAAGTGCATTGCGGTACTTAGGTAGAACACGTGCTTGTGACACCATTGTGTAAACGGTGCACGCGAGCATCGAGATCAGGCCGAATGAGAACATGTTGTACAACGTGCTCCATTGACCGTTTGTTAGATTTACCATCTATAGCCTCCGTGGGGCGTTTTGGTTCTGGACCTCAGTTGAGGAACCAGCCGCAAAAATTGCAATCCCATATGAAGAACACAAGCTCTGCGTAGAAAAAGGGTAAGGGTGTATGACGGAAATTTCTCGGTGATTTCTCAGAATTTCGAGAAGTTAGGGGTGAATTTCTGAGCGTGTGGGCGCCTACAGATAGCCTTTGGGCATGGCAAAAAAGGCAGCTCCGGCTAAAGACCCCTTCAGATGCACCGAATGCGGGTGGACCAGCACAAAATGGGTTGGCCGCTGCGGCGAGTGCCAAGCCTGGGGATGCGTCGAAGAGATAGCAGCACCAAAGAAACTTTCATTAGTTGCAGGTCACGTAACTTCACCTGCACTACCAATTGGTGAAGTCAGTTTAGAAAATGCAAAAGCAAGATCTAGTGGTGTCAGTGAATTAGATCGCGTACTTGGTGGTGGCTTAGTCCCCGGTGCCGCAATTTTATTAGCCGGCGAACCTGGAGTTGGAAAATCTACTCTTCTTCTTAGCGTTGCAGCGGAAAGTGCTCGCCAAAATATTTCATCACTTTACATAAGTGGCGAAGAATCAGCATCTCAAGTTCGACTTCGTGCCGAGCGCTTAAATGCAATTGATAAAAATCTTTGGTTGGCATCTGAAAATGAATTAGGTTCGGTCATCGCACATATTGATGCAGTCAAACCCCAGCTATTGATAATTGATTCAATTCAAACTATTGCAAGTGTTGCTGTTGATGGCGCACCCGGCGGTGTTACACAAGTTAGAGAAATTGCGGCGGCCCTGATTCGTATTGCTAAAGAGCGATCAATAACTTTAATTTTAGTTGGTCATGTTACGAAAGATGGTTCGATTGCAGGTCCAAGACTTCTCGAACACATAGTCGATGTAGTTCTAAACTTTGAAGGCGAACGTCATTCTAGATTGCGTTTAATTCGCGCAATTAAGAATCGATTTGGCGCTTCGGATGAAGTTGGTTGCTTTGATATGAACGAGAATGGAATCACTTCACTTCCAGATCCAACTGGTTTATTTACAACGCGCCACAGCGAACCCGTTCCAGGAACTTGTGTCACTGTCACACTTGAAGGCCGGCGACCACTTCTTGCCGAAATCCAGGCGCTCGTAAGTGCTGCGCTACCGGATGGTCGAGACTTCGGGAATTCAAGGCGAGTTACATCTGGCCTCGATAACCCGCGCACTGCAATGACTTTGGCCGTTCTAGAACTTCGTGCAAATATTCGAGTTTCTGGCCGTGATGTTTATGTTGCAACTGTTGGTGGAATGAAAATTTCAGAACCTGCGGCAGATCTTGCAGTTGCACTCGCTGTTGGTTCTGCGGCTAAAGGTTTAGCGCTACCAGCAGATTTGATTGCAATTGGCGAAGTTGGCCTTGCTGGTGAGATTCGTAGGGTTACTGGTGCAACTCAACGCATTGCCGAGGCTGCGCGTTTGGGATTCAAGAAAGCAATGGTTCCAACTGGAAGCGATATAAAAATTCCTGGAATCGAAATTATGGAGGTCGCCCGCTTAGAGCAGGCGATCGCTCGCGTAAAAATTAATTAAATAAATTAATTAGTTGTTGGGGCCTCAGCCAAATCACCAGGTGTATCTGGCATTTGTGCCTTTGGCATTCCCTTGAAGGTGAAAATTTCCTTCTCATCTTCAACTGCAGTTCCTACCAAAATAATTTCTCCGGCCTTTAAATCACCGAAGAGAATCTTCTCGGAGAGCATGTCTTCAATTTCGCGTTGAATACAACGACGAAGTGGACGAGCTCCAAGAAGTGGGTCGTAACCCTTTTTGGCAAGAAGCGCTTTAGCTTCAGTAGTTAATTCGATACCCATGTCACGAGAACGTAGACGTTCATCCAAGTTTGCAATCATTAGATCAACAATTTGAATAATTTCATTCTCGCTCAATTGATGGAAGACAATTACATCATCGATACGGTTAAGGAATTCTGGACGGAAGTGATTCTTTAGCTCATCACTAACTTTGCCCTTCATCCGCTCGTAATTTCCTTGCTCGTCAGATGCGTTTGTGAAACCAAGGTTTAAGGTCTTTGAAATATCGCGAGTACCAAGGTTGGTTGTCATAATAATGATGGTGTTCTTGAAATCTACGACGCGTCCTTGAGAGTCTGTTAAACGGCCATCTTCAAGCACTTGTAGAAGTGAGTTAAAGATATCTGGATGCGCCTTTTCAATTTCATCAAAGAGCACGACAGAGAATGGCTTGCGACGTACCTTTTCAGTCAGCTGTCCACCTTCGTCATATCCAACATAACCTGGAGGTGCACCGAATAGTCGAGATGCTGTGTGCTTCTCGGAATATTCAGACATATCAAGTTGAATCAATGCATCTGAATCACCGAATAGGAATTGGGCAAGAGTTCTAGAGAGTTCGGTCTTACCAACGCCAGAAGGTCCGGCAAAGATAAATGAACCACCAGGACGCTTTGGATCTTTTAGACCGGCACGTGTACGGCGAATAGCTTGTGACAGCGCCTTAATCGCTTGATCTTGGCCAATAACGCGGCGATGTAATTCATCTTCCATGCGAAGCAGGCGTGCAGTTTCGGCCTCGGTTAATTTGAATACTGGGATACCAGTTGCATTTGAAAGTACTTCAGCAATTAGCTCTTCAGTTACTTCAGCAACGACATCAAGGTCGCCAGCTTTCCAATTCTTTTCAGCTTCATGCTTCTCGGCGATCAAAGTTTTCTCTTGATCACGGAATGCAGCAGCACCTTCGAAATCTTGAGAATCAATTGCTGATTCTTTTGCCTTGCGGGCTTCGGCAATTTTATCGTCGAATGCGCGAAGCTCTGGTGGTGCGGTCATACGACGAATGCGCAGACGTGAACCAGCTTCATCAATTAAATCGATTGCCTTATCTGGCAAGAAACGATCTGAAATATAGCGATCGGCCATTTGCGCAGCTCCGACAAGAGCAGCATCAGTGATCGAAACTTTGTGGTGTGATTCGTAACGATCGCGAAG
>CANKCX010000129.1 GCA_947480375.1 Actinomycetota bacterium | reverse complement strand
GTGCCCCAGATCAAGATTTCCTTGCCCGGCGCAGCTTGCGCAGCATCTGCAACTCGCCAAGCATTTGCTCCGGGTTCTACTAATGCACCTATCGTGTCATCAAAAGTTTCAGGAATTTCGTGCAAGAAGCGAGCCGGAATAACTAATTGTTCAGCAAGAGCTCCGCTCCAGCCATTTCGAATTCCTACTTCAAAGCGATCAGCACAAGTGTGTTGGCGACCAGTCTTGCAACGTTTGCATTTACCGCAACCCAGCATTACATCGCCGATAAATCTGCGACCAACTAATTTTGTATCCACATCAGTACCGGTTGCAATAACGGTGCCGGTCCATTCGTGTCCCAAGCGCATTGGATACTTGGCCTGGCCATCATGAAGATATGGCATTGAACCATTGAAGAATTCGACATCGGTTCCGCAGATACCTACGCGATTAACTTTTACTATTACCTCACCGACACCAGCGCTTGGTTCGGCAACATCTTGAATTTCAAATGTCTTAGGCGCGGTAACGATAAAAGCTTTCATGATTTAGCAATTCTATTTGAAATAAGTTCTAAAACCGAAGAGCTACGAATTAACTTTAGATCCTCTGCTACCTGTTCAAAGTATTTTGGATCCAACTTACGTGTGAATTCCGCAAGTGAAAGAGTCTTGGTTACTGCTTCAAGCGGATCCGAGCTTTGGGCAAGCGGCGTTAATTTATGGGCAAGTGGATCATCAATATCAGTATTGGTTGCCAAGAAATGCACCCAGATTGCGACGGCAGCTACATGCAAAGGAGCCGGACGCCCTAACTTTGCCAAATCATTGGCTCCGTCGAAAATGCGCTGTTGCATCTTCTGTGAGCCATCCATCGCAATTTGATGCGCCCGATGGCGCAGCGTTGGATTTGAAATGCGCTTGCGAATTGTTGCGGCATAAGCGTTCAAATCGATGCCACCAGTTTGTGTGATTGATGGAACCATTTCGCTCTCTTGCAACGCCTTAATAAATGCTGCAATCACAGGGTGAGTGATCGCATTAGCAACGAATTCAATTCCCTCGACTTCACCGATATAAGCCAGGGTTGAGTGCACCCCATTAAATAAGCGAATTTTGGCTAGTTCATAAGGCTTTACATCAGGAACAAACTCAACTCCGGTGCCGACAAATAAACTTTCAATTGGATCGTTCTCAATTACCCACTGATTAAATGGTTCGGTCGTAATTGCCGCACTTGTCATGGCGGGAACAATTCGATCAATCATCGAATTAGGAAAACGAATTTCGCTACTTACCCACTGCAAAAGTTCGCGATCGCCCTTTGCTGAAATTACTTCCAGAATTAGACCACGCAGAAATTGGCTATTACTTGGCACGTTGTCACAAGAGATAATCGCTATTCCTGATGCACCTGTTTTAAATCTTGCTTGTAATAATTCGGCCAATCGAGCTGGCACACCATCTTCGCCATCGTTCTTATATGCCTTCTCGGTAACCGTCAGAGTAATTGCTTGCAAATCTGGGCTCGTTGCAATTTCGAAAATTCGGGCTAAATCGCGGGGATAAAAGAGTGATTCCTTAATTGATTCGATAAGAGTTGTGGTTTCACCCGAGCCATCACGAGCAATAACTTCATACTTATTGCCTTGCGCGCGAAGTGAATCTGCGACATCAGATTTGCGCATCGAAACACTTGCGATGTTCTGTTTGATAAATACTGCTTGGTGCGCGCGATGAAATGCGCCTAGCCCAAGATGAAGAAATTGAATTTGATTCGGCATTACAAATTGAAGAATTCTTTAGAGAGGTTGTAGGCCAAATCCCCCGCAAGTTCCATCGCTTCATTCTCGGTAATGCGGTGACGGCTTACTTCGCGCGCTAAATAACCAGCATCGAATCTGCGGGCAACATCATGGCGCACTGGTATCGAGGCAAACGCTCTTGTGTCATCTATAAAACCAACGGTGTTGTAATAACCAGCTGTTTCAGTAATTGCATCACGCCAACGTTCTAAACCATTTAGCGAATCATGGAACCACCAAGGTGGCCCAAGGCGCAGGCCTGGATATGCCCCAGCAAGTGGGGCAAGTTCTCTTGAATAGGCAGATTCATCTAATGTAAATAGCACAGCTTTGAAATTTGGATGCTTGCCTACAGCATTTAACATTGGCTGTAATTCGCGAGTGTATGTAGTCGCAATTGGGATATCGAAACCTTTATCTGCGCCAAAGTCGGCATAAATTTGCGCATCATAATTTCGTAAAGATCCGGGATGTATCTGCATTACCAAACCATCGTCGGCCGCCATAAGCGCATGTTCAAAGAGCATGGCTGCACGGAAATCCGAAATTTCAGATTGGGTAGCAGTTCCAGAAAAGGCTTTAGTAAATAACACTTCCGTCTCACTTGAACTTAATTTCAAAGTACGCGCAGATAGAACTCCGTGATCAGTTGCAGTAGCGCCGTTATCTTTGAAGTGGGCTCGGGCTTTGCGAAGTGCAGCAAGCAGATTTGCATAGGTTGTAATTTCTATTCCATAGCGCGCACCGAGTGCAGCCAAGTTAGATTTCCAATCTGGTCGTTCTGGATCAGATACACCATCTGGTCTGAAGGTCGGAATTACGCGGCCACCAAGATCAATCTGTGAAAGCTTTATATGTGCATCAAGTGAATCATCCGTCGCATCTGTAGTTGCTAGAAGTTCAATGTTAAAACGTTTGAACAATTGTTGTGGCTTAAATTCTGGGCTAGCCAGCTTCTCATTAATCTGGTTATAGATCTTCATCGCATTATCTGGCGCCAAAATTTCACTTACATCAAAGAGCGTTGCCAAAATCTCTTGAAACCAGATTCGTGATGGCGTTGATCTAAATAACTTCCAATTTGCTGCAAGCACTTTCCAGTTGTCTTCTGGCGAATTCGCAGCTAGCGATTCATATTTAACACCCTGGCTGTGCAACATTCGTAAAATGTAGTGATCGGGTGAGAGCAATAATGAAACGGGATCAGTAAAGTTTTTATTGGCCAAAATCATTGCGGCATCAACGTGTCCGTGCGGTGAAATAATTGGATACTTGCGCATCTCGGCATAAATACTTCTGGCGAGTGGCAGGTGTTCGGCAGCCCCTAAATAGCGGTTTGCATATGCGCTAGACATTTTCAGCCATCCAAGCAAAAGCCGAATCTTGCATCTCTGCAGTAAATGAATGTTTCACGGGATAAGTATCAGATTTATAGATTGCACCACTCTTACTTGCCGCTGCTTTAAGCGCGCTATCCGCATCGCTCATTCCAGCCTTTGTAAACAATTGATCCTCGCCGCAAAATTGCACATAAAGCGCGGTCTTGTTAATTGTGGCAAGCCCTGGCCAATCACTCTTCGCAGCAAGACCTTGTGGGAAAAACATCCAAGAATGCGGCGCAATATGGATTGGCACCATTGATTTATATGTTGCCATTGCCCCAACGCTTACAACGGCTTTCAACTGTGGAGTAGTAGCGTGAAGATAAATTGCGCGACAACCGCCGCCTGATAAACCAACGGCAGAGATTGAATCAG
>CANKCX010000128.1 GCA_947480375.1 Actinomycetota bacterium | reverse complement strand
GGCCATTGATTGAAACCGGACGACCCTTTGAAAATTCAATCTTCACATCTTCAGTTTCAATCTTTACTGACTCTTTCCAGAAAGCGACGCCCATGATTGGCTCGACTATTTCTAGCGAAGTATCAAGATTTTCTAAAGTTTTTGCTTCGTGGGTAGCGCCCAAAATATTTGCATCGGTTGAATAAGCTTTTTCAATGCTGTCGCGATAAGGAAGCTTGCGAGTTGAAAGCCATTCAGACATTTCTTTACGGCCACCAAGTTCGGCAACGAAATCAGTATCAAGCCATGGCTTATAAATCTTCAAATTTGGATTAGCTAATAAACCGTAACGATAAAAACGTTCGATGTCATTGCCCTTGTATGTCGAGCCATCGCCCCAAATTGAAACATTATCTTCAAGCATCGCGCGAACGAGAAGCGTTCCGGTAACAGCGCGACCAAGTGGTGTTGTATTGAAATAAGTTTTGCCACCAGAACGAATATGAAATGCACCGCAAGCAATTGCTGCGAAACCTTCTTCGACAAGTGCTTCTTTGCAATCTACAAGTCTTGAACCTTCGGCCCCGTAAGCCTTTGCACGGCCCGGTACGGAATCAATATCTGGTTCATCGTATTGGCCGAGATCTGCGGTGTATGTAAAAGGCACTGCGCCTTTTTCGCGCATCCATGCAACCGCAACTGAGGTATCTAGGCCACCAGAGAAGGCAATGCCAACTCTTTCGCCAACCGGCAGGGATGCAAGGACTTTGGACATGAGAGGAGTCTAGGACATCGGGCCAAAGAGTCGAAATTAATTCATGAAACGCGATGCGAGTTAATCGATTGAAAGCGTGAGAATTTGGCTTAAAACTAATTTGCGAAGGGATTCAATCTGATTGTCTAAGTGTTCATGAATGGTTTTGGGATTGGGCTTTGCCCCTTTGAGTTCTGCCAATAATTCATCAACCGAGAAAACTAAATTATTAGTCCCTGATGCCTTTTGAACAGCTTTTGCTATCTCGCGAACCCGAAAGTTAATCGCATCTAAGGCAGTTGCTGTTGAAGTTGAATCCTTGCTTTCGATTGCTCTATCCAATACCGACACAGAGCCGGCCAAGATCTTTATATCCTCAAGAAGGCTATTAAGGATGGCAATATCCTGCGAGGAACTCATGGTGCAATTATGTATCAGTTTCGATAAATTCAAAATCAAAGCCATGTCCAATTAGCGCCAGAGATTTAAATATTGCGTCGATTTACTTGCGCTCTTATATCCGGCCATCTGATCATTTGGTTAAATGGCCAACTGGTTAAATGGCCAACTGGTTTGTTTCTTTACATTGACCCGCACTTTTAAACAGCTCAACTTTATCCACAGATTTCAAATTTAATTCTGCCCAAAAGTTCTTAGCAAATTTCAATGTCAGTACCAACAAACATAATTCTCTTATGCAAAACAATTCTGATTCAAAACGAATTCTTGGGGAACGAATAGCCGAATTGTTGCACTCCCCTGCTGGAATTGATGTAGTTAATGAACTTTGGAAAATTGCACCAGAAACTTTGGACTATGCAGGAAGAGTCGATTATTTGGCTGTTCTTGAAAAACAGACAGGTTGGTTCAATGTTTGGATGCAAAATGCAATAGTTGTTGTTGCAGGGAATGAACCAAGTCGCGCCGATTCTATGTATTCCGGAGTTGATGATTCCGAGCGTGAAGAAATTGCAACTGCACTTCGTATGTCAGGCTCAACGGCGCAAGGTCGGATCGATGTCGCTCGAACTCTGACGCAATATCTACCCGGAGCAACTGCAGCCTTAGCTATCGGTGATATTTCACCAGCACACGCAAATGTAATTGCTAGAGAGAGTGCACAACTTATTCGCCAAGGTGTCGCTCCTGAAGTGTTGAAGCTAATCGAAGATGAAGCAATCGCACATGCTGAATTTCATACTCCTGCGCAGGTTGCAAATAAAGTTCGATCCTGTATCGCGATGTTTGCGCCAGATCAATTCGAGGCCGCAGCCGTTGAAGAGAAAACAACTCGAAAAGTTTCTTATTATCCAAGTGCAAATGGAATGGCCACGATTGTTGCTTTCTTGACCGCTCCAGATGCCCAAACAATTATGTTGGCCATAGATAGATTGGCTTACAAGACAAGTGGGGTCGCAAAAGAAAAATTACGCGCCTACCAAGCGCAGAGCGGGCAAAGATTGCGCGCTAATGCAAGTTCGGCACCAACCGCTTCCGCTAGCTCATTTGAAGGGGCTGGTTTGAATGACGGTGCTGGTTTGAATGACGGTGCTGATAATCGTTTCAATCTTACGGATTTCAGCGCCGACTTAATGGATCCAATGGATGCGCATCGTGCTGATGCTCTTACTGCAATCGCGGCACTTTTCTTAGAAACGAATGAAGATCAAGTAATGAACCACGGACGGCCAGTAACCGTTAATTTAACAATCGATCTACCAACTCTTTTGGGACTTTCAGAAAATCCGGGCCAATTAAGTGGATACGGTGCGATTCCAGCCTCGGTTGCTCGTGAACTAGCCGCTGATGGAAAGTGGCGAAAATTCATTACTGACCCCACTACTGGAAATCTTCTTGATTTCGGGCGAGAAAGTTACTTACCGCCACAAGCACTTCGTGATTTCTTATTAGCTAGAGATAGAACGTGCAGATTTCCTGGCTGCCGAAGATCGGGAATTAAAGGAGAAATAGATCATGCAATTCCTTGGGAAGAGGGCGGCGAAACTTCACCAACAAATCTAGGTTTACTCTGCAAGCGGCATCATCAACTTAAAACACATGGCGGATGGAAACTCGAAAGTTTTGAAGATGGATCTTGCGAATGGACATCGCCTCTCGGAAAGAGACGATTTGTTCCGGCCCGCCCCATGGATGAAGTCGCATAGCTCCAACCTGAAATCTGCAACTTCCTCGAATAAACTTACTTTATGGAATCACTCGCTCTTCTAGTAACCATCATGATTTTGATTTCAATATTAGGCGCTCCAATTGGATGGCTAATTCTTAAAATTCCTACCCATAAACAATCAACCACTACCTTTAAGAAATTGGTTTCATTTGTTTTCACACTATTTGGGTTAATGGTTGGGTCCACAATTTTGATGACAGGTCCAGCCATTGGCGGAGTCGTAATTGCAATATTTTCAATTGCATCAGCCATCTTCGTATTTATAAAGATTTGGCTAGACAAGAGTTATTGGGAACACTAAATACAAGTAGTGATGAAGTAATTGCGAGCATTAGGGACCAACAAAAATAATGGTGGAGGTGCCGGGAATCGAACCCGGGTCCTCTAGAGCAAAATCAGGGCTTCTACGGGCGTAGTGTTCTATTCGCTTTCTCAGTCCTGACTCTCACAAACACATGTAGTCAACGAACTCAGTTACAGATTTATTTCCCCAACAATGTCTGTAACACCATTATCAAGTGAGCTCTCTAGCGACGCTAACATCCAAGCCGAGAGCGCTCTTGGGTTAACGGATTCACTTAAATCGCTTATGCAGCGATAGCGAAATCAGCGGCAGTTGTACTG
>CANKCX010000127.1 GCA_947480375.1 Actinomycetota bacterium | reverse complement strand
TGCATATACCGAAGATGAAGCTCCTAATGCTAAAGGCGAGATGGAGAAGCGGGCCGTTATGAAATTGGATTACCGCTTGGCACCAATCAAGGTTGCAGTTCTTCCACTATCTAGAAATGCTGATCTCTCACCGAAGGCACGCGATCTTGCTGCGCAACTTCGTCAGAATTGGTCAGTTGATTTCGATGATGCTGGTGCAATCGGTCGCCGCTATCGTCGTCAAGATGAAATTGGAACTCCATATTGCATCACCGTTGACTTTGAAACACTTGAAGACAATGCAGTAACAATTCGTGAACGCGACACAATGGCACAAGAACGAATCAGTATCGATCAAGTTCAAAATTGGCTTGCGCCAAGGTTGCTGGGTTGCTAACCAAATCTCATAAACCACTTGTACTCCCGATTGCTAATGGCCAATTCGAGAATAACCAGGTGGTTTTAGATACACCAGTCGTTCTTGCACCAATGGCTGGTATTACAAACTCGGCTTTTCGTACGCTTTGTCGCGAACAAGGGGCGGGGCTATTTGTCTCTGAGATGGTCACGGCTCGCGCGTTAATTGAACGACATCCAGAAACAATGCGCCTTATAACTCCAGGCAAAGGTGAAACACCAAGGTCTGTTCAACTTTATGCAGTCGATCCAAGAGTTACAGGCATGGCGGTTAAATTATTGATGGAAGAGAATTTAGCTGATCACATTGATTTGAATTTTGGTTGTCCAGTTCCCAAAGTTACGAGAAGGGGCGGCGGTTCTGCGCTCCCTTTTAAGCAGAATCTTTTCGCGCAAATAGTTAGCGCTGCAGTAAATGCCGCAAAGCCATTTGGGGTTCCGGTAACAGTGAAAATGCGAATCGGTATTGATCCGCAAAATGAAACTTATTTAACTGCAAGTAAAGCCGCAGCTGATGCTGGTGTGGCTTGGGTGGCACTTCACGGAAGATATGCATCGCAGATGTATGAAGGAAAAGCTGATTGGTCTGCGATTTCAAGACTAGTTGAACATCTTGCACCAACTGGAGTTCCGGTTTTAGGTAACGGGGATATCTGGTCAGGCCAAGATGGCGTGCGCATGATGAATGAAACCGGGTGTGCTGGCGTTGTTGTTGGTCGCGGCTGTTTGGGACGACCTTGGTTGTTTGGTGATTTAGTCGCTGCATTTAGCGGTTCTGAAACCAGAATTACGCCCTCGCTATTTGAAGTCCGTGATGTTATTTATCGCCATGGTGAATTATTAGTCGAATTCTTTGAAGCTGAAGGCCGTGCAATGCGCGATCTTCGTAAACATATGGCTTGGTACTTAAAGGGCTTTCGTGTTCCACGCGAACTACGCAGCAAATTTGGCATGGTTGCATCACTTGGTGAATTGGAATATTTATTGGCCCAGTTAGAAGATCAACCATATCCAGTTGAAGTTGGTGAGTCGCCAAGAGGTAGAACAAGTCACGGTCGACCAGTTCATCTGCCAGATGGTTGGTTAAATGATCCATTTGAAATCCCTGAAATCACAATTGATGATTCAGTTTCGGGTGGCTAAATATGTTTCTAATTTTCAGAATTATTAAGAGAGCTATCGCCTTCGTTCTTCTAGTTGTGATTGTTCTTCCACTTTATGCAGGTGGCCGCGTCTGGTACACAGCTAATCACACGAATCCAGTTGCCAGTGATGCAATTATTGTTTTAGGAGCCGCGCAATTTGATGGGGTTCCAAGCCCAGTTTTAGAGGCCAGGTTGCTTGAAGCTAAGCGAATCTTCAACGAAAAATTAGCGCCCCGCATTCTCACCGTTGGGTCACGCGCACCAGGAGATCGAACAACTGAAGCGGCGAGTGGATTTTATTGGTTAGTTGATCATGGAGTTTCCAAGAAATATGTAGATTCAATTCCGTATGGTCGCGATACTTTAGCCAGTACCGAAAGTTATGTAAGCGTCATGAAAAAGTTAAACTTACGATCTGCAATTATTGTTACCGATCAATATCACTGTCTTCGCGCAATTACGATGGCCGAAGATTTAGATATTCGTGCAACCTGTGCCCCTACAAAAACCGGACCAGCATCGACCACAAATTCGAGTTTCCGCTATTTAATCCGTGAAACTGCCGCATATTTGGCCTATGTCACCGTTGGCCGCCATGGTATTCACCTAACTGATCAAGTTAAGAATTAGTTAAGGAGTTAGGGTTACGCCACTATGGTTTTAAAAGCAGCGGTTGAACATCCGGGATACAACGATTCTGATCGTGCACGCTTTTTAGATGAACCTGCAAAACGCCTTGGTCGAACCGAGTTTGCCCGTGATCGGGCCCGAATTATTCATTCATTCGCACTTCGAAGACTCGCTGCAAAAACTCAAGTTGCAGTTCCTTGGGCTACAGATTTTCCAAGAACCAGACTTTCGCACTCACTTGAATGCGCACAAGTTGGTCGCGAACTTGGTGCGGCTCTCGGCGCAGATCCAGATTTAATGGAAGGTGCATGTCTTGCGCACGACATTGGCCACCCACCATTTGGTCACAACGGTGAAGATGCACTTAACGAAGTTGCACTCGATTGCGGTGGCTTTGAAGGAAATGCCCAAAGTTTCAGATTGCTAGTTCGCTTAGAAGCCAAAACTGTTGATGCTGATGGAATCTCAATTGGTTTAAATTTAACAAGAGCAAGCCTGGATGCTGCAACTAAATATCCATGGCCACGCGCAACCAATGCCCGTAAATTTGGAGTTTACGATGATGATTTACCTATCTTTAATTGGGCTCGTAAAGCTGCGCCAATCGGTAGCCAATCATTTGAAGCGCAGATCATGGATTGGTCTGATGATGTCGCTTATAGCGTGCACGATTTAGAAGATGCACTAGTAACCGGTCAAGTGAAATTACACGATCTAACAAATGATTTTCCAGATATTTATAAGGATGCCCAATCTAATAATTTAGCTGATATCACAATTGATGAAGCAAGAGTCGCACTTCAAAATTTGCAAGAGCTTTCATGTTGGCCTAAAGAATATGATGGCAGCCATCGTGCTCTCGCCAGACTTAAAGATCTTGCCAGCCAACTTGTTGGTCGCTTTGCGCGCGCAGCTGAAGAAGCAACCCGGGCGCAGTATGGGCAAGGAGAACTAACTCGTTACAACGCAAATTTAGTTGTGCCAAGAGCCCAGCATGTTGAGGTTGCGCTACTTAAATCTTTAGCTGGTTTTTATATTATTAACTCCGAACATTCAGTTAAACGTTATGACAACGAACAAACTTTGATTCACGAATTAGTAGCAGCCGTTCTAAAGGGCGCACCAAATACTCTCGAGTCTTTCTTCCTTCAAGATTGGAAACGAGCCACAACAGATGCTGCAAAATTGCGCGTAGTTATCGACCAAGTTGCTTCTCTTACCGACCCAGGCGCCATCGCACTTCATACTCGTTTGTGCCGCGGTTAGGATAAAGCCATGGCAGCCGGTCGAATTCGCGATGAAGATGTCACTTATGTGCGCGATAACAGCGCAATAGATGATGTTGTTGGCGACTTCGTTCAATTAAAAGGCGCTGGTGGCGGTCAGA
>CANKCX010000126.1 GCA_947480375.1 Actinomycetota bacterium | reverse complement strand
GGGACCATATTCACTGCAGCAAAAGAGATCGAAGCGGCTGGGGGAAAGGCTTACCCAATCCAATGCGATATTCGAGATGAAGATGCAATCGTTGCCGCCGTTAATGGCGCTGCAGAACAATTTGGTGGCCTAGATATCTTGATTAACAACGCCAGTGCAATCAATTTGACGCCTACTGAAAAGACGGCGGCCAAGCGCTTTGATTTGATGTTTGATGTAAATGTCCGCGGTACTTTTCTAACCTCGCAAGCAGCTATTCCGCACCTTCGGGAGAGCGCAAAAGCTGGCGGCAATCCACACATTTTGACGCTGTCACCACCACTATCGATGAAAGCCAAATGGTTTAAGAACCACGTTGCCTACACGATGTCCAAATATGGAATGAGTATGTGTGTTCTTGGAATGTCTGAAGAATTCAAGCGAGATGGAATTGCGGTAAATGCACTTTGGCCACGTACTGCGATTGATACAGCGGCGCTGCAAATGATTCCCGGTGTTGATACTGATTTCTGTCGAAAGCCAGAAATTCTTTCAGACACCGCTTACATAATCTTAAATCGTGATGCTAAAACAACGACCGGAAACTTCTTTGTTGACGACGAAGTTTTAGCATCCGAAGGAATTACAGATCTAGAGAAGTACTCGGTTAAGCCAGGCACAACCGATTTCTTGCTAGATTTCTTTTTGGACTAGTGCATTACTCCGGCTTCACTTTCAACAAGTGAATCTTTGCCGACGTTAAGTGCGATTACTGTCACGATAGCTGCAAGAAGAAGGAAGCCAGCGCCATATTTAAATGCGGTGCTAAATCCATGAACTTGAGCGAATACTTGAACCTTGTCGCCAAGTTCTGTGTGGCCCTTTGCGAATGCAGCCGAAGAAGAGATCGCGACAGTATTTAGAAGAGCTGCACCGAGCGAGCCACCAATCTGCTGGCTGGTATTTAGTACTGCGCCTGCAACTCCAGCATCATGTTCACCGGCATTGTGCAATCCGGTAGACGCGCTTGGGATAAAGAACAGCGCCATTCCGCTAGACATAATTAACAGAGCAGGCAGGATATCTTTTGCATACGTTGAAGTTGGAGTTATTTGCGAAAGCAATAACAGACCCGCAGAAGCAGCCACAAGACCAGTTGCCATCAATGGCTTTGGACCAGTGCGTGGAAGTAACTGCGAAGCGATACCTGCGAAGACGATGACGCCAGCCGAGAATGGCAAGAAGGCAAAGCCTGATCGCAGTGATGAATAATGCAAGAAACTCTGAAGATAGATACTTAGGAATAAGAACATTGCAAAGAGACCGGTTCCGACCAATAGTGAAGCCAGGTATGAGCCGCCGCGATTTCTTTCAGTAAGTACGCGAAGTGGAAGCAGAGGATTTGGAACCATTTTCTCGATGATAAAAAATGCAATCAAGAACGCCGCAGAAATAATGAAAAACTTATATGTGCCAAAGTTGCTCCAGCCTTTGCTTGCAGCCTGGCTAAATCCATAGACTAATGAGACCAAGCCCAGGGTTACGGTTGCAGCACCAGGTATGTCGTAAGTGTTATTTCCTGCCGCTTTCGATTCGTGGATAAATGGAATCGCGAGCAAGACCGCAACAATTGCGATCGGGACATTTACACCCAGGCACCAACGCCAGTTGGCGTATTCGGTGAGCACGCCACCAAGGATCAGACCGATTGCTGCGCCGCCACCAGAGATTGCACCGTAAACACCAAATGCACGGGCGCGTTCTTTAGGGACAGTGAAAGTTACATTGATCAGAGCCAGAGCTGCCGGGGCCAATAGCGCGCCAAATGCACCTTGAAGTGCACGTGCACCAAACAAGAGCCCTTGGCTTGAGGCAATGCCGCCAAGACCTGATGCAACTGCAAAACCAATTAAGCCAACAATGAATATTTTTTTACGTCCAACATAATCAGAGATGCGGCCACCAAGTAGTAGCAAACTTCCAAAAGCAAGTGAGTATGCAGTAACAACCCATTGGCGATTTGCATCAGAGATATTCAAATCTAACTGCGCACTTGGAAGTGCGATATTTACTATCGATGCATCAAGCACAACCATCAAAGATGCAATTGCGATTACAAAAAGCGCACGCCATCTATTCGGATCTAATCCATTTTCATCTAATTCAATGCGTGCTTTAGTCACAACTGCTCCTCGTATGTAAATAGTTTTCAAAAGAAAATTCGCATCAGCGCGAAGTCGCAATTCTCTCGTATGGGCAATAGCTTTTCTTGCTGATATTGGCCGATTTTGAAAATTCTTCAAAAATTGTCCAAAATCCTGCACATTTTTCAGGCTAAACACGCATGAAGTCAGCCTATTAGTGCGTTTTCGGGCATTCCCTGCTACCTTCGCCCTTATAAGAAAACTACCAAGTTTTCTCACAAACAAAGGAGCTCGTACCCAAAAGGGATTTGCTGATTGCTAGCAAGCCATCCAACAAAAGGTACTTCTTTCCAAAATGACCTGAACTCTAGAACCCCAGACTTTCCGTAAGACCCCAAACGTTGTTGCTCCAATTTCATCTGCAAGAGTTGAAGAGATGATGGCTGCAGAGTGGGCGTTGTTTTCAAAATCTACTTTTGCTTCTGGTGTTGAAAGCACCATCGCGAAATCATCTTCGCCGCTCGGCGTAACCTCAAGCTTCCAATACTGGGATCCATATCCAATTAGCATCGTTTCAGCTAAAGGTGCCTGGATGACCGACGTTGATGGTCGCCAACTTCTCGATCTTTCTATGGGATTCGGTGCAATGCTTGCTGGTCACTTAAATGAAGATGTAGTTGCCGAAACTAAGGCAGCACTTGATGGCGGAACTCTCTTTGTGACTCCATCACCAATCTCACGTGACGGCGCCGAAAGGCTGTGTAAGCGTTTTGGAATCGACAAGGTTCGCTTTGCAAACTCTGGTACTGAAGCCACTATGTATGCAGTTCGTACCGCAAAGGCCTACAACGGCAAATCTGCAATCGTTAAGTTGGAAGGTGGCTATCACGGTAGCTATGACCCACTAACTGTTTCAGCAAAGCCATCCCTTGATCAGGCCGGAAACCCAGAAGAGCCAACTCCAGTTATCGGACAAGGCGTCAATGCTGGTGTTGTCTTCGTTGTTCCTTTCAATAATCTTCCAGCACTTGAAAAGATCTTTGCTCGCGATCACGAATCAATTGCTTGTTTCATTCTTGAACCAGTTCTAGAAAACCTTGGAATCGTTCTTCCTGATGCCGGTTATCTTGCAGCTGTTCGTGATCTTTGTACCAAGTACAACATCGTCTTAATTTTCGACGAAGTTAAAACTGGACTCACGGCTGGCCCACAAGGCGCAGCACATCGCATCGGCGTTCAACCAGATTTAATCTGTCTTGCTAAATCAATCGGCGGTGGACTTCCACTTGCTGCATTTGGTGGCAAGGCTGAAATCATGGACACAATCACAACCGGGGCAATGGCACACTTCGGAACTTTCAATGGCAATCCACTTGCGATGGCAGGACTTCGCGCAATGGATCGCTTGTGTACTGAAGAAGCACTTGCAAAGGCCGAGGCTTTCAATAAGCAAGCTTTAGATCGCATCACT
>CANKCX010000125.1 GCA_947480375.1 Actinomycetota bacterium | reverse complement strand
GGTTTAGCAGATGCAGTTGAAATTGCACGTGGTGTAACAGTTCATCATTTAGAAGCTGGACCAATTGGTGCATTAACAAAGGAAGAACTTCCTTCACAAATTGGTGCTTTGACACATGCATTCATGGAACATCAAAGTGGTAAACCAAATGATTATTACGACATTATTCATTCGCATTATTGGATCAGCGGCCAACTTGGTTGGATGATTTCAGAACGCACTGGTGTGCCACTTGTACACACAATGCATACGATGGCGAAGGTTAAGAACCAGGCACTTGCCGAAGGTGATAGCCCAGAACCATTGATTCGTGCACTTGGCGAAGAGCAAATTGTGCAGAATGCAAGAGCTTTAATTGCAAATACTGATGCCGAAGCTGCAAGTTTGGTTTCACTTTATGGCGCAGATCCAGACAAGGTAAAAGTTGTTACACCTGGCGTTGATCTTCAACGATTTACTCCCGGCCACGGAAAAGCCAGTGCACGTAATATTTTGAATATCGCACCTGATGCCATTGTTTTAACCTTTGTTGGTCGAATTCAGCCGCATAAAGGCCCTGAAGTATTGGTGCGAGCAATTGCAGAGATGGTTGCGCATACGCCACATCTGCGGGCGAAGTTAGCGCTTGTGATTATGGGTGGGGCATCCGGAACTGGAATTAATGAACCAGAGCGCCTGGCTAAATTAGCAAAATTCTTAGGCGTATCAGAACTCGTGCATTTCAAGGCGCCAGTTTCTCGAAGCGAACTTGCAGATTGGTATCGCGCATCTGATTTAGTTTGTGTGCCGTCTTATTCAGAAAGTTTTGGGTTGGTTGCACTTGAAGCACAGGCATGCGGAACCCCGGTTGTTGCAAGTGCGGTTGGTGGTTTGCGTACTGCAGTATCAGATGGAATTTCTGGATCCTTGGTTGATGGACATGATCAGAAAGCTTGGGCATCTGTTCTGTCGCGTTTAATTGCAGAACCACAACGTCGGATTCTGCTTTCTATGGGCGCGCTAGAACATGCAAAGCGATTTGGTTGGGAAAATACTGCGCGCCAAACACTCGATGTTTATGACTGGGTTGTTTCGGGGCCAAAAAATAATTCACTTTGGGTCGCCCAGTAATAATGATTGATCCACGCATAATCATTGAGGATTTTTTAGAATCACATGATTTAGATTTCGAAAAGAGCGGTGAAAATACCTTCCTGGTTACCTTGCCAGGTGAGAAGAAATTGCAGACACATTGCGCACTTATTGTTGGCGATAATTCGCTTAGCATCAACGCATTTGTTATCCGTAAGCCAGATGAGAACGCGGATAAAGTTCATGAATGGTTGCTGACAAAGAACGCATCGATGTATGCAGTTACTTTTGCAATTAACGAACTTGGCGATATTTTCTTGGTTGGGCGTCTGCCATTGCCGGCAGTGACAGATACCGAGATTGATCGCATTTTGGGCGCGGTATTGCAGTATTCAGATTCCTCGTTTAATCCACTTCTCGAATTGGGATTTGCAACTTCAATCCGTAAGGAATGGGCTTGGCGAGTTTCACGTGGAGAATCTCTGGCCAATTTAAAAGCATTTGAACATTTAATCTAATAGGAAATAGGATTTAGACATGACAAAGAAATTGATTCTGCTGCGCCACGGCGAGAGCGAATGGAATGCCCTCAATCTTTTTACTGGTTGGGTCGATGTTCGACTTTCAGAAAAGGGAATTGAAGAGGCAAAGCGCGGCGGTCAATTACTAAAAGAGCGCGGATTGCTTCCAGATATTGTTCACACCTCACTTCTTCGTCGCGCGATTCATACTTCGCAATTGGCTCTTGATGCCGCAGATCGCCACTGGATTCCGGTTAAGCGCAGCTGGCGTTTGAACGAACGTCACTACGGCGCACTTCAGGGTAAAGATAAGAAGGAAACTTTGGCCCAATATGGTGAAGAACAATTCCAGTTATGGCGTCGTTCATTTGATGTTCCGCCGCCACCAATTGATGACAACGATAAGTATTCGCAATTCGGTGATGCTCGTTATGCAGATTTAGGCTCAGCGCTGCCAAAGACCGAATGCCTTAAAGATGTAATTACTCGCATTGTTCCTTATCTACAGGAAGATATTGCGGCTGATTTGAATTCAGGTAAAACCGTTCTTGTAACAGCGCACGGAAATTCAATTCGCGCAATTGTTAAACATATTGATTGTATTTCCGATGAAGATATTGCTGGCGTAAATATTCCTACTGGAATCCCGCTGCTGTATGAATTCGATGATCAATTCGAACCAATTAAAAAAGGCGGCGAGTATTTAGATCCGGATGCAGCTAAATCTGCAATTGAAGCAGTTGCGAATCAGGGCAAGAAGTAAATAGTTACTATTTTTCGCTGCGGTATTCGCCAGTTACTAAGTAATAAACACGGCGCGAAATAGATACTGCATGATCACAGCAGCGCTCGTAATAACGACCAAGTAAAGTCATGTCGATTGCAACTTCAGCGCCATGTTGCCAATTGTCATCTAAAATTACCGCGATTAAATCTCGGTGCAATTTATCCATCTCATCGTCATCATCGGCAATTTCAACAGCGCGATCTAAATCGCGGGTCTCCATAACTGAGGCAAGTTTTCCGATAATTTCATGAGCAACGCGTCCCATCTCTTCAATTGTTTTAACTAGCTCTTCTGGAACGCTGCGATTTGGATAGCGAATTCGTGCCTGCTTTGCCACATGGTGGGCCATATCTCCCATACGTTCTAAATCTGCGCTCATGCGAAGTGAAGTAACGAGAGTTCGAAGGTCTGATGCAACTGGTTGTTGGCGTGCCATCAGATCAATGGTTCGAGCATCCAAATCATGTTGCATGAAATCGATTGCATCATCTGCGGCAATTACTTTTTCGGCTAATTCAAGATCCGGACCTAAGAGCGCCTTGGTCGCATCATCCATAGCGCCTTGAACCAACTGCGCCATCTTTATTAAAGATAGACCAATGGCATCTAATTCGTCATGGAAGGCGTCGCGCATTCCCGTAGTTTAGTCGAACTCTGGCATTGATATCGATAAGGCTATGAATTTGACCTTATCTATGAGTGAACAATGGGTAAATTCAAGCGGGGCACGAAAAATCAAGGGTTGGGGCTTGGAATAGGGGCGCATACGATTGGGCCATGGGCTTGTTCAGAAAATCGAAAGAATCTAAAAGTCCTGAAATTTTTAAATCAGCAGAGACAGTTTCAAAAGAATTTGCCGCACTCTTAAACTCAATTGAAATGGCCAGCGTAATTTTGGCACCGGGCGAAAACCCAATTTATTTTTCACCGTCTGCAATTAGTTTGGGTGTAATTCGTGATGAAAAAGTTTCGGCTCCAAATCTTCTTGCGCTAATTCGCGCAGTTCGCAGGTCGGGAGCAACACAAGCTGGAGTAATTGAAATTCCCCGCGGCCCAATAGGTGAAGGTACTAGGCAGCTTTCGGTAAAAATTTCAAAACTTGGTGACGGAGGTTTGTTACTAATGATGCTCAGCGATGAGAGCGAAGCTGAACGCGTAGATGCGGTTCGCCGAGATTTTGTTGCAAATATTTCACATGAATTGAAGACACCAATCGG
>CANKCX010000124.1 GCA_947480375.1 Actinomycetota bacterium | reverse complement strand
CTTCGCGAATCTGCCCCATATTTACTGTGATGTCACCAGTCGCTGGCGCAGATAAAAATTTAGTTCCGTCACGAGTTTCAAGCGGGAAGATGCCTTCGGTTTGATGGCCTTTTTCAATTAAATATTTCGCCATTACGCGAATTCCATTGCCGCACATTTCTGCAATTGAACCATCGCTATTTCGGTAATCCATAAACCATTTCGTGCCTTGCTTGCCAATTCTTATGAATCCGTCGGATCCGATTCCTGTTTCACGATTACATATTGCTTGTACTTGTGCGGGGCTTATCTCGATTTTGTTTTCTGGATCGAAAATTAATACGAAATCATTCTCGGTTCCGTGCCCGTAAGTACCAATCATGCTTTGAGAATATCCTGTAAGACCGAACTCTTGCGCTCTGAAAGATTCGATTTCGCACTTAACCAAGTGATTCGAGAGTCACGACTGAACCAGGTTTCCTGCCGTCTGGCATATTGCCGCGTTGCACGCGCGGTGTCATCAATTGCTTCGGCACTAGTCATGAGGCCGTGCTTCATGCGAATAATTTGGGCATAACCGATTGCCGCTTGCGCGGTCTTGCCTTCGAGTAACCCTTGATTGATTAGGCCTTCAACCTCATCTACAAAACCCATCTCCCACATCTTTGCCACACGGGCATCGATGCGAAGATCAAGGCTTTCACGATCCATCGCCAGACCAAATTGCAAAGCATCCGGATATCTTGTCGAATCTTCTCGGGGCAGATTTGCGGTAAATGGTTGGCCGGTAATTTCTATTACTTCGAGTGCTCTTACAACTCTGCGCACATTCTCTTTCGGAATTGCTAAAGCGGCTGCCGGATCTAACTTCGCAAGTCGTTCATGCATCGCAGCGCCACCGATTTTCTCCGCCTCTTGATTTAGCGCTTCACGAACTTCTGGATCAGTTTCTGGGAAATTCAAATCATCCAAGATTGCTTTTATATAAAGGCCGGTTCCACCTACAACTACAACATTTTCATTTGCGCTGCGAAGTTGATCTATTTTGGCACGAGCAAGTTCTTGGTACCAAGAAACAGTTACATAGCTGGCTACATCTGCGACATCCAATAAATGATGCGAAATACCTTGGCGTTCAGCCAAACTTAACTTTGCAGTCCCGATATCCATTCCCTTATAAAGCTGCATTGAATCTGCATTAATAATTTGTGCGTTAATTTCTTTCGCAATTTCAACTGCCAAATCACTCTTTCCGGTTGCTGTGGCCCCGCAAATTATTACTAATTTACTCATCGATTAAGAGCGCGCCTTTAGTTGAGAAAGAGTCGGCATTCCGACCATGATTGCACTTCCGCCGCTCTCTTTGCTGCGAGCTTCGGTGGCATCCCCGCCACGGGTTCTGCGAACTGAAATTGGAAGATCCTCGGCCAAAATAAAATTGGGAGAAGCCTTAGTAATTCTTGCAGAGACTGCATCTCCGGGACGGGGCAGATTCGAATCTTCAACTGCAAAGTGAGCGAGTCTAAAATCTTTGGTGCGACCAGTCATTCGAGCCTTGCCATCATCACGTCGGCCTTCATAATCTGCAACCAAGATTTCAACGTCTGTTCCCACAACCTCTTCATTAACTTTATGTGACATCTCTTGCTGCAATATATGTAGCGCGTCGTAGCGCTCCTTCATAACCGAATCACTTATTTGATCAGGCATTGTGGCTGCCGGGGTTCCTGGGCGCTTTGAATATTGGAAGGTGTATGCCGCTAGGAATTTTGCTTCTTTGACTAAATTCATAGTGGCTGCAAAATCCTCATCAGTTTCACCTGGGAAGCCAACGATAATGTCGGTAGTAATTGTTGATTTAGGAATTGCTGTTCGTACTTTCTCAATAATTCCAAGATATCGATCAGTGCGATATGAACGGCGCATCGCTTGCAAAATTCGATCTGATCCAGATTGAAGTGGCATGTGCAGATGTGGTGCAACGTTTGGAGTTTCGGCCATTGCGGCAATTACATCATCGGTGAAATCTCGCGGGTGTGGTGACATAAAGCGAACTCGTTCTAAGCCCGGAATCTCGCCACATTTGCGCAGTAACTTTGCAAAGGCGCCTCGGTCACCAAAATCTACGCCGTAGGCATTTACATTCTGGCCAAGCAAGGTAACTTCAATGACCCCTTGATCTACAACTGCTTTTACTTCATTCAAAATATCGGCTTCACTGCGATCTTTCTCAATGCCGCGCAATGAGGGCACGATGCAAAATGTGCAGGTGTTGTTGCAGCCAACTGAAACCGAAACCCATGCACTAAATGCAGAATGGCGACGAGCCGGCAGCGTGGAAGGAAAATGTTCTAAAGCTTCTTTTATTTCTACTTGTGACTCTTCTTCAATGCGGGCACGTTCTAGAAGTGTAGGAAGTGAGCCAATATTGTGAGTTCCAAAGACCACATCAACATATGGTGCGCGCTTAATAATTGATTCTTGATCCTTCTGCGCCATGCAGCCACCAACAGCAATTTGAAAATTGGGGTCGCTCTTCTTCCGTGGGGCCAGAAACGAGAGATTTCCGTAGAGTTTGTTATCTGCATTTTCGCGAACCGCGCAAGTATTAAATACAACTAAATCAGGTTCGCTTCCTTCAAGAGCTTGAACGTAACCAGCATCTAGAAGTAAGCCTGAAATTCTTTCAGTGTCATGCGCATTCATTTGGCAGCCATAGGTTTCGACCACGAATGATCGGGCTTGAAGTTGGCTGCTCATGGGCCAATCTTAGTTTGTAACGGCGGGGCTAGTTACTTCCCAATAGCTCACGCATAATGCGACCAGATATCGAATGGCTAAATCCTTTGCGGGATAAGAGGCCATGGACTCTGCGATAAATGACATCGTGCTCGAGGTGCGAGCAAGATCTAAATTTTCGCTCGGCCAAGGTGAAGGCCATCTTGTATTCATCTTCGTCATCGATATTTTCCATGGTCTCATCGATGATGTCTTGCGAAACCCCTTTGAATTTCAGCTCCTGCGAGATTGATCGCTTCGATAATTTCTTCTGGCGCTGCCGAGATTCACTCCAAATTTGCGCGAACTCTAAATCATTTAGCAGGCCCTGTAGTTCTAATTCATCGAGAACTGCAGCTGCTATTTCATCTTCTACGCCACGTTTCTTTAAGTGGGCATGTAGCTCGGCCCTACTCTTCGCACGTGGCGCCAACGCATAATGCGCTGTGGTTAGTGCGAAAGAGTAGGGATCTGCATCTACTTCTTTACTGTTATTCAATTTCTTAGAATTCAACCTCAGCGGTTGCTTCATCAATTGCTGCTACGAGTTCAGCATCGACAACGACTGGAACATAATGTTCGCGAATCTTGTTTTCGATGTCATTGGCTAAATCAGGATTATCAATCAAGAAAGCGCGTGCATTCTCTTTACCTTGACCTAGTTGATCTGATTCGTAGGTATACCAAGCGCCGGCCTTCTTTACGATGCCAACTTCAACGCCGAGATCGATGAGTGAACCTTCGCGAGAGATTCCAACACCGTAAATGATGTCGAACTCTGCTTGCTTAAATGGTGGCGCCATCTTGTTCTTAACAACCTTGACGCGAGTACGGTTTCCGACT
>CANKCX010000123.1 GCA_947480375.1 Actinomycetota bacterium | reverse complement strand
GTTCGAACTTCGGCAAGTGGTCTTGGGCCATAAGGTCCGCGCGCTGTGTCTCCCACATAGAGAATTGATTCTCCGGGAAGTTGATCAATGATTGCTCTTGCAACTGTTAAACCGCCGACACCCGAATCGAAAATTCCGATTGGTGAATCGCTATTGAACTTTGCGGCCGACATGTGCCAAGCCTACCTTCAGTGCTGAGCTAAGCCCAAAGTTGTCCATCTAATACTTCGGAGTCGCCATCTTTTCCGTAGATACCCGTTGATAAATACTTCCATCCAGCATCGCAGACTATGAATGCGATATCCGCACCGACGCCAGCATCGACACATTCCTTTGCAATACCAAGTGCTGCGTGCAAAATAGCGCCGGTTGATATACCAGCAAAAATACCTTCAACTTCAAGTAATTCTTTTACGCGGCGAACTGAATCTTCAGCGCCCACTGAAAATCTGCGAGTGATAACTGATGCATCATAAAGTTCTGGAACGAAGCCGGCATCAAGATTGCGCAGGCCATATACAACTTCACCATATCTTGGCTCTGCAGCGATAATTGAAATATCTGGATTCTTTTCACGTAAGTATTTTCCGGCGCCCATAAGAGTTCCGGTTGTACCCAGCCCAGCAACAAAGTGTGTAATGGTTGGTAAATCTTCAAAGATTTCTGGCCCAGTTGTTTTGTAATGAGCAAGAGTATTTGCTGGATTTCCGTACTGATATAGAAAAACCCAATCTGGATTCTTTTCAGATAATTCTTTAGCTACGCGAACCGCTTCATTTGAACCACCAGCAGCAGGTGAATAAATAATTTTTGCGCCCCACATTTCGAGGATTTGCGTGCGCTCGATACTTGTATTTTCTGGCATTACGCAAATTAATTTATAACCGCGAACCTTTGCAATCATTGCAAGTGAGATTCCGGTATTGCCACTAGTAGGTTCCAAAATTGTTGCACCTGGTTTTAATCTGCCAGTTTTTTCGGCATCATCAATCATCGCAATTGCTGTGCGATCCTTAATCGAGCCAGTTGGATTTCTATCTTCTAGTTTTGCCCAAAGTCGAACTAGTGGTTTTCCGGTTTCAACTTTTGGCGAAAGTTTTGGTAATCCAATTAATGGCGTGTGACCTAGTGATGCTTCAAGAGATTCGTATCGAGTCACTAGCAACCGCCAGCTACGGCAGGCAAGATTGTTACTGAATCACCAGCTTTAAGTGTTGCGGCAAGTGAACCCATAAATCTGACATCTTCATCATTAATGTAAACATTTATAAATCGGCGAAGCTCGCCATTTTCAAGTAACCGATCGCCTAATCCGGTGTAGCTCTTATCAAGTGCTGCTACTAATTCGCCCAAATTCGTTGCTTCGGCTGAAACAGTTTTTTCATTCTTGGTATATGGACGCAAAATTGTTGGGATTCGAACTTCAATGGTTGGCGCAGACATGGGGCTAAGTATCCTAGAAGCTTGCTTAACTTGCCAATCGGGTGTGACTAAAAGATTTCTACATCCTCTTCGGTCACGATGCCATCAACTATTCGATATGAACGAAACTCATTCTCAGGTGCAATCTCTTTGCGGGTAGAGACTAAAACATAGTGTGCATTGGGCTCGGATGCGTAAGCAATATCGGTGCGCGATGGATATGCCTCGGTCTCAGTGTGTGAATGATAAACAACAACGATTTCCTGTGAATTGTCATCAACTTCACGATAAAGCGCGAGTAGATCTTTGGAATCAAATTCATAAAATGTTGGTGAGTGAGCTGCGTTAATCATTGGCTTAAGCACTTGTGGGTCATCGCTGCCTTCTGGCCCAAGAATTACGCCACAGCATTCATCTGGGTATTCGACTCGGGATTGTTCGAGTATTGCATCCACATATTTAGAGCTGATGCGAAGGGTCATAGAAGTAACCCTAACAAATTTTCTTGCAACCAACCTAACCAGAAATAAACCGCATAAACCGGTTTTTGTGGATCTTCATCAGGAAGTAATTCAAATTTTTCAAAACTATTTTCCGAAATATCTAGCCGAACCGAGAGGGCGATTCGTAAATCATTTAGCGCCTTAAGCCAGATGTCCGCATTTAATTCTTCAATAACACCACCGTGGTTTTCATCAACAAGAATCGTTAGCTCTTCGCGAACTAATCGCAGGTTCTTCTGTTTTGCGCCCCGCAATTGTGGTTCTGTGTATCTTCTAAAATCAGAGGCGGCTTCCGGATCAGCGTAAGCATTTGGTAATAGGCGAAGTAAAACTGGATCATCTGGTGTCACGATTTCGGCTGGCATTGCCAATAATTGCGCAAGCGGATCACTTGAATCATAGTGATGGAAGAAATCACCTTCGCCTAAAAGTTCTAATAATTGTTCGACCAAATTAATTAAAATATGCGCTTCATCAAGTGTCAGATCAAGAGAATAGCCATCACCAACTTTTTCAAAATTAGACATTAGTTTTTGCCACCGCCCTAAATCTTGTCATCGCGTTGCAGAGTTGCCCAAAGTCCATGTTCGTGAAGGCGCTGTACATCGCGCTCCATCTCTTCCCGAGTTCCAGTAGAAACAACTGCGCGCCCTTCATTATGAACCTGCATCATGAGTTCATGGGCTCGTTCCTTAGAAAAGCCAAACAATTTGATAAATACGTGGGTTACATATGTCATTAAATTAACTGGGTCATCCCAGACGATTGTTATCCATGGGCGATCCAATAATTCACTAACGCTTACAGCTTCCTTAGTTATCGTCTTAGCCATGATTAGTTATCGCACCAATTCCTAACGAATCAAGACGCTGGTAAAAGCGCTCTTTGATCCAATAAATCCAGCTTCCGAATCGGTCACAATTCTAAATTGCTTGACCCCAATTTTTGTAGAAGTAATTGCTATCTCGAATTTTCCATCTGCGCCTGTAATGCTCGTGGTTTGAACAACTCCATCATCTAGTGCAACTTTTATTCCTTCAACTCTAGGTTGAATTTGTCCCGTGACTTTATAGCTCACTCCGCGTTTCATTGATGCCGGAATATTCCAGGAGATAACTCGTGAGACCCCAATAACTTTTTCTGGTGTCATGCCAAGCGTACGATCCCAAGTTTCATCAGTAGAGAATGCAATATTTGTAGATTCACCGAGCAATACCTTGGTTGAAAAGGTGCCATCCGCAGCGGTCTGCCCAATTGGTTTTCTAGTGTTGCCAGAATTACGTTTGATTTCGATAAACACTGGAACATTCGCGACTGGTCTTCCATCGGCCAATTTAAAACTACCGCTAAATAGCGTGCTCTCTCCGTAAAGTAAATTCTCCGAACTCGCAATTACAGAGCCAACGACCTTGTCCTGACCCATAGCAACTGCGACTTTCTTAACTTCTTCAATCGCTAAATTATCGCCATAGCCAATCTCCCACTCTGAAATTCCACCTAAGCGATATTTCTCGACAAGTTTGGCGCGGGCTCCATAACCTCTTGCATCGACATACCAAACCGAATGATTCACTTTGCAACTTGTGGGCGTTCCTGCCGAATTCTTGCCATTGAATTCCGCGGCGTAAAGCACATTAGTTTCGCCATACTTTTCATTGTAAGTAGCAACTGCTCCTGGT
>CANKCX010000122.1 GCA_947480375.1 Actinomycetota bacterium | reverse complement strand
GTAAATAACGCAGGTCGAAATGCTTATTACGACCCTGTCGAAATGACAGAGGCCGAATGGGAAGATTTCATGAACGTTGATTTCAAAAGCATTTGGGTTACTGCCAAATTATGTTTACCTGCAATGCGTAAAGCCAAAAAAGGTGCGATCGTAAATATCTCTTCAATCCATGCCCGCATGTCATATCCCAATTACTTTCCATATGCAGCCGCAAAATCTGGCATCTTAGGTTTAACCCGCAACTTGGCTTTAGATGAAGGCAAGCACGGGATTCGAGTTAATGCAGTTCTACCTGGTTTCACGCTGACCCCGATGGTCGAAGATTATTTCGTTAAGAATCCAGAGAAACGTGCCGAGGCGCTTTCGGTGCAACCAATGGGACGTATGGCTGCGCCAATTGAAATTGCCAAGGTAATTACATTTCTATTATCTGACGATGCATCTTTTGTTAATGGCGCCGATTGGATTATCGACGGCGGTTTATCTGGAAGATTCGCTTAATTAATTATTAATGCGATTTTTCCGCGGGGTGCTGGTGCCGATTTAAGCGCCGCAATAGCCTCGCTGAATTCACTAAGTTTAAATTTATGCGTTACTAAATAACCTAAATCAAGTTTACCGCTGTTAAACATTTCAACTGTCTTAGCCCAAGCAGCCAGTGATGAACCGAAAGAACCAATGATGTTTAAATCGCCATTGATGACATCATCAACAACAATTGCTGCAGTTCTTTGGTGGCCTGGATAACCAAGTAGTAAAAGGGTTCCGCCTCGAACTAGTTGCCCAACAGCCGCGCTAATCCGATCTGGCGAACCTGCAGCTTCAATGATTAGGTCATATTTATCTTGAGTTGGCGCAGTCAAGAATTTATCTGCACCGGCAGTTTTAGCAATTTCATTCTGACCATCTTTAAGCCCAAGCATGTGTATTAATTCAGGTTTATAAGTCTTAGCCATTGTTGCTGCAATAAGCGCGATTGTGCCATCGCCAATAATCAAAATCTTGGCGCCGGCTTTTGGATCTGCTTTCATGAAAGCTTGAGTTACAACAGCGGTTGGTTCGGCGAGTACTGCTGATTCATCTGAAACGTTATCGCCCACTACATGTGCAAGCCAAGCCGGTACTGTGATCAAATCGGCTGCAGCACCTGGTCTGGTAAAACCAATCTCGTCATAAATCAAACAACGATTGGTATCACCATTTTTACATTCAAAACATTCTTGGCACGGAATAATTCCAGTTACAACAATTCGAGAACCAATCGCTGGGGCGTTTACTCCAGGCCCATGTCCGATAACTTTGCCCGCCCATTCATGGCCAAGAGATGCGGGATATTTAACAAAAGCTGGATCGCCGTCGCCGCTGATGATTTCTAAATCTGTTCCACAGATTCCTGCAGCAATGGGTGCGACTAATAATTCGCCAGGCCCTGCAATTGGATCCGCAATTTCAACAAGCTTTGCAGTTCCATCGCCAGAAGTGATTAGAGATTTCATAATTAGCGGAAATACTACGAGTAGACTCCCGGCATGTCTAACCTGCGCAGTAGCGAGTGGTTTTCGGGGGATGATGAAGTAGCTCTTTCTCATCGCGTTGTAATGGCATCAATTGGCCATGAGATCGATGTAAATAATTCAAAACCAATTATTGGCATTGCAGATTCTTCAAGTGATTTGAATCCATGCAATCTGCCGCTTCGCAGTTTTATCCCTGAAATCGAGCGCGGAATTATCGAGGCCGGTGGAATTCCAGTTGTATTCCCAGTTATGTCCCTTGGCGAAGATTTGATGAAGCCAAGTGCGATGCTCTATCGCAATATGTTGTCGATGGAAGTTGAAGAATATTTACGTTCTTATCCGATTGATGGCGTCGTACTTCTTGCCAATTGCGACAAGAGCGTTCCTGGTTCTTTAATGGGTGCAATAAGTGCCGACTTACCAACGGTTATGTTTACTGCAGGCGCCAGACCAGTTGCAGAATTTCGCGGAAAACCAATTGGCACCGGAACTGATCTGTGGCGAATGTGGTCAGATTATCGGGCCAAGAAAATCAGTGAAGAACAATGGAAAGAATTCGAAGGCTGCTTAAATTGTGGACTTGGCTCCTGTAACACAATGGGAACTGCATCATCTGTTGCGATGATGGTTGAAGCTCTTGGTTTAACTCTTCCCGGCACTTCAGTGATTCCAGAGAATGACCCAGCTCGTAGCGTTGCCGCTTTCAACTCTGGTCGCGAAATTGTGAAGATGGTTAATTCAGAATTAACACCATCGAAATTACTTACTCCAGCCGCGTTTAGAAATGCAATGCGAGTTCTGCATGCATGTGGTGGTTCGACAAATGCGATTATTCATTTACTAGCAATATCTGGTCGAGTTGAAGGCGGCCTAACACTTGGCGCAATTAATGAACTAGGTAAAGGGCTATCAGTAATTGCAGATGTAGAACCTTCGGGCGCAAAATTAATTCAAGATTTTAATAAAGCCGGGGGATTGCCAGCCTTAATTGCTAACTGTGGCGAAATTTTTGAACTTGATGAACAAACTCTTATAGGTAAGAGTTGGCGTGAAATCGTTAAAGGGATTACACCAACTAATAACACAATTCGAACTTTACAAGATCCTATTTATCCAAGTGGAGCCTTTGCGGTTGTAGCGGGAACTTTGGCGCCAAGTGGGGCAGTTATTAAAGTTTCAGCCGCGTCTAAAGAATTGCTTTCTCATACCGGGCCAGCAGTTGTGTTTCATGGTTATGCCGATATGCGAAATCGAATTGATGATCCAGAACTTAACATCACAAAAGATTCAGTTTTAGTTTTGCGTGACTGTGGACCAGTTGGAGTTCCGGGTATGCCGGAATGGGGAATGATTCCAGTACCAAAAAGATTAATTGAAGCAGGTGTTACAGATATGGTCCGAATTTCAGATGCCAGAATGAGCGGCACTTCATTTGGAACTTGTGTTTTGCACGTTGCACCCGAATCAGTAGTCGGTGGACCACTCGGTCTAGTCCAAGATGGTGATCTAATTAAATTGGATGTAGCGAGCGGAACTCTTGATTTATTGGTTGACGCCAGCGAAATCGAATCACGAAAAGCCAATTGGCAGGCGCCGATTAGCGAACATTTACGAGGTTGGCCCGCTCTTTATCAAGCACACGTAATGCAGGCCGATTTAGGCTGCGATCTAGATTTTCTACGTCCAAAGAGTAAGACGGAGCGCAAGTTCGTGCCACCTGTTGTTGGAAGATCTTAAGAATTTTCGACTAAACCATGGGTTTTTAACGCCCAAGAGAATAAAGTTCGACAACCACTACTACAGGAGGATAAATGCGTAGAAAGTCTCTTCTCGCTGGTGCACTTGCATTCGCAATGGCAGCAACTGGCGTTGGAATGAATATGCAAGCCGCTAACGCAGCAACAACAATCACGATTTGGCACAACTTGGGTACAACCCAGAATGCTGAAGCAGTTAAGGCACTTACATCTGCCTATACCAAAGCAAACCCTTCAGTTACTTTTAAATTAGTTGATCAACCAGGCGATAACTACTTCGCACTTTTGCAAGCAGCAGCAGTTTCAAAGAAGGGCCCAGATTTGGCTCTTATGTGGACTGGTCT
>CANKCX010000121.1 GCA_947480375.1 Actinomycetota bacterium | reverse complement strand
TGGGAAAAACATCCAAGAATGCGGCGCAATATGGATTGGCACCATTGATTTATATGTTGCCATTGCCCCAACGCTTACAACGGCTTTCAACTGTGGAGTAGTAGCGTGACGATAAATTGCGCGACAACCGCCGCCTGATAATCCAACGGCCGAGATTGAATCAGATACTTCTGGAAGTGATTTTGCAACTTCAAAGGCAACGCGATCATCAAAATTCAAGAGGCCGGCAAGTGTTGTGCCAAAGAGACTTAGATACTTTGAGAGCGCCATTGATTCATGCATCACTGCAAGCCGTTCATAATCTTTTGTACCTAGTAATTCAATTAACCGTTCGGGCATATCTTCTAATTTGAATCGACGCGATCCCCACATAAAACAATCAAAGGCCAGAACAGCGAAACCTTTTTTGGCCAGTACATTTGCTGCGCCCCGGTTTCCATAATGATCGCGCTTAACCCAGGCTGCGCCTTGCGATAAATCACCAGCGCCATCTACAACTTTCTCTTTCCCAAACTCTTTTAAATCATCATGGCTGTGCAGAAATAGCGCACCGGGAAGCGGTGTCGTGACGCCCTCTGGAATAAGTAGCAGCGCTTCGGTGCGAGGTCCGAAGCCGGTGCTCCAACTTATTTCAGTAAGTTGCACACCATCATGGATCCAACTTTTGCCGCGCTGTATTTGCAGATCACTTGGAAATTTTGGAAGTTGGCCAAATAACTCTAAGAGCGATGTCGTATCAATATTTGGAATTGTTGGTGGCGAAAACTCGAGCACTTTTTCTAAGTCGGCGAAGCTTCCCAAATTCGTGAACATCTTGTGACTATCTAACCAATAATCTTTCGCTAAGGGAAGGGTCAATTTCCAAGATTTGAACTAAACTTCAAACATGAAACCAATTGTGCAAGTATCACTCGACCTAACCGATATTAAAGAAGCGCTAGAAATGGCACATACCGCCGTTAGAGCCGGTGTTGATTGGTTAGAAGCGGGTACGCCCTTAATTTTGGCTGAAGGATTGCACGGTGTTAAAGCGCTTCGAAAAGAGTTTCCAAATCATCCGATAATCGCAGATTTAAAAACTATGGATGGCGGTTATCTCGAAGCCGAGATGATGGCAAAGGCTGGTGCAACACATGTTGTTGTTATGGCGAGATCACATCCAGAAACAATCAAATGTGTCGTGCAAGCCGGAAAAGATTATGGCGTAAAAGTTATGGGAGATAACTTAGGTTGCCCAGATATGGTTGAGGGTGCGCGCCAACTAGAAGAACTTGGTTGCGACATGGTTATTCACCATATTGGTTATGACGAACGACGTGGCCTTGCAGCAGCCGGCAAACCTTGGATGAATCCACTTGATCAACTGCGTGAAGTTGTTGACGCAGTAAGCGTTCCAGTGCAAGCAGTAGGCGGTCTATCTCTTGAACAAGCAATTGCATGTCCTTCATATGGCGCTCCCCTGGTTGTAATTGGCGCACCTCTTGCTATCGATGCTGATTCGTTTAGCCAAGGGGCTGGCAATGTTGAAGAAGTCTTACGCAAAATTTGCGATGCAGTTCATGGCTTTGGCGATGTAAAAGTTAAGGGAGAGAAATAATTGAAATCCGCAGCAGTCGTTAACTTTTCATCCGAGCCACACAGTGTTGAGGTTCGCGAAGTAGATCGCCCAGCATGCGGCGATGATGATGTAATTGTTCAAGTAGAAGCAGCAAGTGTTTGTGGCTCGGACCTGCATCAATGGGAGGGCACAAATTCTTGGCCAGTGAATTATCCAGTTGTACTTGGGCACGAATTTGGTGGCCATGTAATCGAACTCGGTAAGAACGTTGTAGCAGCTGGTAAATGGCACGAGGGCGATCGCGTTGTAAGTGAAACAGCAGCCGTTGTCGATATGTCAGGTGCGATGTCGCGCCAAGGTTTATATAACTTAGATCCAAGCCGCAAAGGCTTTGGTTATGGAGTTAATGGCGCAATGACTCGATATGTAAAGGTTGCGGCCCGCTTGCTTCATACCGTGCCAGATAACGTCTCTTTCGATCATGCATCTATGACTGAACCATGTTCGGTTGCATACTCGGCAACAATTGCGCCAGGACATGTTCGTCCCGGAGATCGCATTGTTATTTTGGGACCAGGACCAATCGGAATTTTATCTGGCGCAATGGCAAAACTTGCAGGCGCCGAAGTTGCGATCGTTGGTTTAGAGCGCGATAAGGCCCGCCTTGAAGTTGCTAAGAAATATGGCTGCGAAGTTGTGATTGGTGATGTTAAAGATTGGGCGATGGCAGTTGATGGTCTTGGCGCAGATGGCGTTGTTGATGCGGCTGGCGTATCTGCAACTTTGAAGATTGCACTCGATGTGATTCGTCCTAATGGTTGGATTTCGAAAGTCGGTTGGGGCCCGCAGCCAGTTAATTTTTCACTTGATCAATTAGTTCAGAAGAATGTCCGACTCGAAGGTTCCTTTAGCCACAACTGGCCAATGTGGGAGCGCGTACTTCGCATGTTGGGCACCGGAAAATTAGATTTAACACCGGTACTCGGTGGCACCTTCCCAGTTGAACAATGGGAGACCGCATTTAAAAAGATGCACTCTGGCGAATTCATTAAATCTGTAATTAAGCCGGCTTAACATGCGCCTAAAAGATAAAGTAATAATCGTAACCGGCGGCACTTCAGGAATCGGCGCCGCAATTGCAGCTGCTGCGGTTCGTGAAGGTGCCAAGGTTTTAGTGCATGGCATAAATGAAGATGAAGGCAATGCAACCGTAAAACAATTGGGCCCAAATGCGGTTCTCTGTATTGCAGATTTAATGCAAGATAGCGCCCCCGAAATTATCGTTAAAGCTGCACTAAATGCCTTCGGCAAGATTGATGGCTTAGTAAATAATGCAGCTATCTTTGGAGGCACCAAGATTTCAGAGCAGGATATCGAGCACTTTCGCGCGATGATTCAGGTCAATTTAACTGCGCCACTATTTCTGATTAAAGCAGCCTTTGAAGAGTTAAAGAAGAGCGGTGGATCAGTGTTAAACATTGGTTCTATCAATGCTTATGCGGGTGAATCCAAGTTGCTTGCATACAGCATCAGTAAAGGCGGTATGCAGACCATGACTCGAAATCTGGCAAATGCCAATGGCGTAAACGGAGTTCGGGTAAATCAAATTAATCCAGGATGGGTTTTAACGCAACGCGAAGAACGCGACAAAATTGCTGATGGCGCAAAACCTGGTTGGCCAAAGACTTTATCTCGTACCGATATTCCATCTGGTGCCATGACAACACCAGAGGCAATTGCCGAAGGTGCAATTTATTGGTTGGGCGATGAATCAAAACCATTTACTGGTTCAGTTGTTGAACTTGAGCAATTCTCAATCATTGGAAGAAATCCGGAGAAATTAGGATGAGTGAAAAACCAAAGATCGCTGCATTTCCAAAGGGTTGGATTCGCGATTTAGTTGAACCAGGCAAGTTAAGTATTTACGAGTGGATCGATATGTCCCAAGCTATGGGTATCGAAGGCCTCGAGATGTATAACAACTTCGCAGATTTTAAAGATGAAGCCAATTGGCCCAAGATTCGAAAGTATGTTGAAGCAACCGGAATGGTTATTCCGATGATGTGCT
>CANKCX010000120.1 GCA_947480375.1 Actinomycetota bacterium | reverse complement strand
GCCAAATGCAGCTGGTCCCGGATTTCCACGAGATCCGCCATCTGCCGAAATAATAAAAGCGCGGCCCATTTAGATACGTACCAAGATTCGACGACATTCTTCGCAGCGCAAAACTTCTTCAGAATCTAATGATTTAATCCGTTCCATCTCAACTGCGTTAATAGCCAGACGACAACCGTCGCATGTATTGCCAATCAAAAGCGCAGCACCAATTCCACCGCCATTGCCGGCGACCTTTGCATACAGTTCAATAAGGGCAGCATCAATCTTTGGCGCTAATAAAGTGCGCTCGGATTTCTTCAAGGCAATTTCGCGATCAAGTTCAGTGATGGCATTTTCTAATCGAATATTTATTTCGAGTTCTAACTTCTTCAAACCCTCTTCATCGCTCTTAATTGTCGCAACCTTCTCTTTGGCAGCATCAACCTTCATCATGATTTCTAATTCGCCATCTTCAAGTTCAGCCCTACGTGCAGCTAACGTGGCAATCTCATGTTGTAATTGTTCAAGCTCTTTTGGTGAAGCACTTCCACCAGAAAGTCTGGCCTCATCTTTTGCCATGCGATCTGAAACGGATTCAACATCTACTTCGCTTCGACGTAAATCAATAGTTACATCTGCAAGTTCAGCCTCGGCCGTCACTAATAATTCGGCACTTGCAGCAAGCCGAGTTTGTATAGCGGTAAGTTGTTCGCGTTCTGGCAAAGACTTTAATTTATGCAAAGCCTGCATAATCGCAGAATCAATTCTCTGTAATTCGATGAGGTTATTTTGGTCTGAAACCGAGGCCTTCATAGCCACACCCTCACCTTCTAGGTTGATCGAACACGATGTAATTGTAAATTCCTGCGAACTGCCGCCAATCTTAAAGGCACAGTGCTGACAAATCCAATCTCCTTGCGTAGCCTTTTCACCATGAAGCGAATCGGTATAGCTGCAGTTATCTTCGCCCTAATTGCTGGATCCTCTACCTATTCTGCAAGTGCCGCGATTAAAGCCGGGTCTACCTGCAAAACAAAGGGCGAATCAAAAGTTTCAGGCAATAAGAAATTCACTTGCATTAAATCTAAAGGTAAGTTGGTTTGGGGCAAAGGCGTTTTAGTTTCAAAACCCGATGTCACACCTAAGCCTTCCGAAGAGTCAAAACCAAAGGACGATGCAAACCCACAACCTAGTTTTGATGCAACGGCTACTTATTCAACTGATGGCGGTTATCTAGATGATTTAAATGGCCCATGCGCTAATGATTCTAAAGTTCCAATTCAATGGCTGGGTGTTCAGGAATACTTTCAGAGTTATCATCGTTGTGCCGGCCAACTTCGCATTGGAAAGTATGAACTAGGCAAGGAACGACCAAAGACTTCTTATTCACCGGCATCGAACTTTTCAAACTCGACACCCTGCAAAATGATTACACCAATGAGCAGCCGGAGCGAGCTTGGATTCACTACTGCCGAACCCGGCCGTAACTCTTGGACGCAAGCACATAAACATCCATCCCCCAATACCGTAATTCAATTAATTCCTATTTATTCCACCGATACTGCTCAACCAAAGAATTCACCAAGTACCGATTATTCAAAATATTTGGATTACGTTAAGGAATGGATTTCATATTCAAGTGATTTTGGTTCAAATGTCGAAGTAAGAATTCCAACTGAATATATAAAGATGGATACCCAAATTTCTGACTACAAGTTATTTCACGAAAATAGGCATGATTCACCAAATAGCGTTAAGTTCAATCACGATGTAATTGCTGCAACTGATCCGGTCATTAACTTCAGCGGAGCAAACCTCGCTTTCATCGTGGCGCCGGCTGGAACTGATGCCGCCATAATGCAACAAGCAGCAATTGGTTCGCTCGAAACCAAAGAAGGTTTAGTCGCTGTAAGCGTCTCAGAATTCGCTGCCGAATTCACTAACCCATCAGGTTCAAGATTTTCTAATCTGTCTCACCCATTTTGGTGGATACATGAACTCTTCCATGCCGGAATTGGATTTGGAGATCATTACGGTGATACCAAGAATGACATCAATACCGAATACGGAATGGGTTGGTGGACGATGATGACGCCGTGGGGTGGTGACTTAACAACTTGGGAGAAATGGATTCTTGGTTTCATGCAAGATTCACAAATTCAATGCCTAACTAATCCTTCATCTTCGGTCCATTGGATAGCACCTTCAGCCGTAAAGACTCAAGAGAGTAAATCGATTATCGTGCCCATCAATTCTTCGAAAGCAATAATCATTGAATCAATTAGACCTGCAGGAATGTATTACAAGATTCCGCAGCGAATTGCTGGTGTTCTTGTTTACGTTCTTGACCTTGAAAATTCTGAACACGGTCAAGGAATGAAAATATCGCTTCCCTTGAATCGAAAAGTAAATAGCAACCCTTTCTTTCTTGCCGAGGCGCCACTTCGTAACGGAGATTCAACGATTTCAAATGGCATAAAAATTACTGTTTTAGAAGCTGGCAATTTTGGCGATGTTGTGAAGATTGAAAAGGTCTAATAGATGAAACGACTCATTTCCTTAATTTTAATTGTTTCGTTTGCGGCATCGAGTAATACTTACGAGGCAAGTGCCGCGATTAAAGCCGGGTCTACCTGCAAAACAAAGGGCGAAACAAAAGTAGTTGCGAGTTCTAAATTCACTTGTACTAAAACCGGCAAGAAATTGGTTTGGGTGCTAAAAATTTCTAAACCAAATCCAACACCTTCAAATAGCCCAAAGACTGAAGAACCCAGCCCTACATTCCCCACTTCATTAGCGAATTTAAAAGAGTACTTCGAGGGAATTCCTTACTCAGCCTGGTCCGATGTGCAGAAGAAGTTAGAACTAAATCCACTCCCCAAAACATCCGTTTCTATAACTTATGGCTCGAATACCAAGGCTAGATATTCTGAAGATTTTACGAAAGAGAAAGTCTTTCTCGGTTCACGAGTCATGAGCAGCTTTCCTCAACCTTCCGAAGTTAGATTCTATGAATTCAATAAATTAGATGTGAATTGGGGTAAAGAAGAGGCAAGTAAATATGTCAGCCCATTTAAATTGGGGCAGAGTTTTAGTAATCAAGCTGAACTTCTCTGTTCTGGCGAAGATTGCGATGGTGCAGTTACAAACTATGCAAGCGGAGTTGGTCTGGTTTTGGTTGGAGTTTCCACTCCGATTAATCGTTACGGTGATATCTCTAGGTTCAAAGGGCAAAACGATCTACATGAATATGTTCATGCGGTGCAAGGAATTATTTTTGCGGGGAAACAAACCTCTCCGCCGCCAACACTTCTGCCTTGCTGGTATTCGGAAGGACAACCACAAGCTGTGTCTATCCTGACAAGTTCTTCCTCAATTAAGGATTACCTGAATGTTCGTAGGGGCTGGATGAAAGACAATCGCTGGATGTTGCCAGATATGACATCTAAATCAATCGAGACTTTTCTAGCTGACAACATGAAAACGCCATGTCCACAATCTACGAATTCTTTGAACTACACGGTGGGATATATCGCGCTCGAAGCTTTGATTTCGGTCGGTGGTGTAGACAGCACATTTGGATTGCTAAATCAAGTTGCTGATGGAAAAACCTTCAAGGAAGCATTCGAAATGCAATATCAAATGAGTTGGGAAAGGG
>CANKCX010000119.1 GCA_947480375.1 Actinomycetota bacterium | reverse complement strand
TTCACCCCGATTAAGGTTTGCGAAGATACTAAGTGCCTAACGGTACTTCGTCCTAATCCTCAACTGATAATGAATGCAGGGTGCAATGATGTGTATCGATATTGGACTAGCTACACAGCTGAATCTATAAAAAACGGCGGGCATATTTTTCAAATTCCCGAATCGGTTACTCAAGCCACCTGGCCTTTTATTTCGACGAAAAAACGAGGACCAATGAAAGCACAGTGGGCAGGGACAACAGAATTTCCTTTCGCCCAATGGGTTATCGACCAAGCGACGGTCCCGGTGGGCGATGATCAAGATATGCGTGGATTTTATGACGAGCCACTGGGACAGCAGGTTTTATGTCAAACTGATTCTGGAGAATTGATAGTCCTGAAATAATTTAGAAAACGTATTGCGTAGTCGAATGTATTTAAGTAACTCGAATTCTTCGCTACAGTCCAGCTGTGGATTTTAAATTGATCGCAGCGGCAATCGGAATTCTCTTTGTCTTTATTTATGCATTTGGTTCAGGGATTTGGGTTTCTTCATCCCCCGGATGGTATTCATCTCTAATCAGACCACCTTGGCAGCCACCCAGTTCATTTATTGGAATTATCTGGCCTTACAACTTTATAGTTTTAGGTATTGCTTCATATCAAGTATCAAAGTCTTTAACTCGACTAGAGAATATTTCTTGGCTAATTTTCTTTGGGTTAAGTATTGTGGCAGCACTTACTTGGGCTTATCAGTTCTATGTTCCACACAACTTCACATTTGCCACAATCGCATTGGTGTTAACAACTCTTTTTACTATTCCAGTTCTTTATTTAACGTTTAGGGCTTCGCTGATAATGGGTCTTCTACTTATTCCGTATCAAATTTGGGTAGCTATCGCAGCCACTTTGGCTTGGGGCTACTTAACTCGGAATTAATGGGGCTGATTTCGACCAAGGGCCAGTTATGTGTAAATCTCCGCGCTTTTCGCAGAAGCAATAGACCTTTAGCGCCCAATTTAATTCATGCAGTCCCTCTGATTGGAACATTTTGTTATTCAACTAAACTAGCGCCATGAAAAAGCCTCTAATTGCTCTCATGAGCTTTTTCTTTATATTCCAAACCATGCCGGCGTTTGGTGCAGTGAAATGGACTTCTTGCACTTCTGGATTAGCCGATGCAACAGCAACCGCGGTTACTGTCGATGTTTCTGTATCTGGAAAATGCATAATCACTTTTAAGATCGGACAGACTTTTACGATTCCCGTTGGTGTTATATCTATTGAAGAAGCACTAATAGTTGGTGGCGGTGGCGGTGGTGGATTCAATAACAACGGCGGGGGTGGTGGTGGTGGAGAAGTAAAGTATCGAAAAACCTCACTATCTCTTTCTGGATATACACAACTTAAAATAACGATTGGCACTGGCGGACTTGACGGATGGAAAGCTACAAATGATTGGACACTTGGTGAAAATGGATCACCATCTTTCTTAACTGATCAATCAGATAATTTAATTATCAAAGCCGGTGGTGGTGGCGGTGGATGTGGCGCTTCTAATTATCAACTTCCATCGTCATTCAGCGGATCGGCAGGTGGCGCATGTTCTGGTGGCACATCACGAGCGGCTGGTGATGCACTTATTGATCCAACTGCTGGTTGGGAAAGATATGCAAAGGCGGGTGGCCCGGGTAGCGCTGGCGGAGGCGGTGGTGCTGGAGTTGCAGCAACTGGAGTGAATGGTGGAAACGGAATTTCTCTTTCAGGTGGAACCTTTACCGGAACTTATGCTGGTGGAGGTGGCGGTTGGTCATCTGGTGCTACTGGTGGTTTAGGTGGCGGAGGAACACCAATATCAGGTAGCGGCTATGCAAGTGCTGGCGCAGATAGAGCAAATGGAACTGATGGAACCGCAAATACTGGCGGCGGCGGCGGTGCTGCAAAATGGGGCGGATCTGGCGTAGTCAAATTAATGTATGCAATTCCAAATTACAATCAAACAATTACCTTAAATTCTATCGGCACTTCATCCAAGACTCATCCATATTCGCAAGCACTTTCTATGAACACTTCAGGATCTGTCGGAAGCGGCGCAATTACTTACTCAGTAAGCAACGGAACTGCAACCAGTTGTGCACTTTCTAGTTCGAGTGATACTGCAACAATTACTGCCTCAACGTCTGGCACTTGTTTGGTTTCTGCAACTATTGCAGCCGATGCATATTACAATGCTGCAACTAGCAGCGCACTTACCTTCACTTTCAGTAAAGCTAACCAATCCACGTTAGCAATCTCATCCACTTCTGGAAATTTTGGCACTCCACTAACTCTTACAACTAGCGGTGGTAGCGGAACAGGAACTGTTACTTACTCATATGCAGCCGGAACCACAACATGCACACTTGTTTCAGCAGCTTTATCTCCAGCAGCGACTGGAACTTGTCTAGTTTCTGCAACAAAGGCCACTGATGACAACTACAACTTATTGGTATCCGACACGGCAACAGTAACTTTCGCTGCAGGATCGACGACGGCTTCGATATCTCTTGCTGGCGGGACACTTACTTTTCGTCAAACAAAACTTGTAACAGCTCTAGCATCGGTCGCCGGTAAGGCCACTTTTAGAGTTAATAACAAAATATTGCCTGGGTGCAAAAACAAATCAACAACTGGGTCTTCACCAAATATTATTGCAACGTGTTCTTACCGGCCATCGACCAGAGGCTACGTGACTATTTCCGTAACTCTCAATCCAACTAATCCTTCTTACATTGGAACAGTAAGCACTTCAGATACATATTTCGTTTATGTGAGAAGTGGGGCTCGGGGCGGATAGGTATTCCAAGTTTTCGTTGTAGCGAATTTTCGACATATGAAATTCCCCCATCTAAACCAGGAGGTAAGAACCCTTCTAGAAAATCAGAAGTTGGGCTACGCATGTGCTGGTCCTGATCTGGGCTAGATCAAGGATTTTAAGCATATTTTAAGTTAACAAGCGTGGATTTTCGCAACGCTTTGCCTTGGTGGAATAGCAAAGGCTAGAAATCTGTTTATCCTTATGGCAACCGGTTTGGCCGGTCTATCCAACTAACCAACAGGAGAAATAATGCAAAGTTCGAACCCAGTTTTCAAACGCGGATATGCCGCAATCGAAAATCGTGGCGGAACAGTTGTTGATCAATCAACAGATGAATTAAATAATCTTTATAACGCCCCAGCCGCATCTTCAATGCGCACTGGTCGCATGACAATTGATGATGTTGTTGCTCGCACCGCACTTCTATTCGTAGTGCTTGTTGGTGTTGGAAGCGCAGCTTGGACTCTCAATCTTGGTGCAGGTGCACTACTAATTGGTTTCCTTGGCGCAATGGGACTTGGTTTCTATCTTTCATTTACTCAGAAAGTTAAGCCAGGTTTAACAATTGCTTATGCAGCGCTAGAAGGTTTAGCACTTGGAACCTTGAGCCATATGTATGAAGTGCAATACGACGGAATTGTTGGACAAGCACTTGTAGCAACAATTGCTGCAATCGGCGGCGTTCTTTGGGCATATAAGAGCAAGCGCATTCGCGTAACTCCTAAGTTCACTCGCGTGATGATGGCATCAATGATCGGATATATGGGTCTTGCCTTCTTCTCAATCATCGGTTCATTCTTCGGCCTTGGTAATGG
>CANKCX010000118.1 GCA_947480375.1 Actinomycetota bacterium | reverse complement strand
ATCAGAATCAATTTCCAGCCAAGGTTCAAGAACAAATCTACGTTCGTGCGCTCTGGGATGAGGAAGCTCTAAAACTTTTGATGAAATAACAAGGTCTCCGCAAGTAATGAGATCCAAATCAATTGTTCTAGGACCCCAATGCAATTCTCGAGTGCGCCCCAGACGATTTTCTATTTCTAACATAGCAATTAATAGATCGTGTGGATCCATTTGAGTTTCTGCTAATAACACCGCATTCAAATACTTTGGTTGATCGGGACCACCAACCGGATCTGTTTCATAGTTGGTTGAAAGATGCGTAATCTCGATAATTTTCGCAAGCTCTGCAACTGCGCTATCTATGTTTAGTTCTCGATTGCCTAAATTAGATCCTAAGGCAATTACAGATTTCATCGACCACGTTCAATCGTTACTGCAATATCTTCAAAGTTAACGCCCACTGGTGCATCAGGTTTATGAACTGTAACTGAAACCGACTTGATCAAAGGAAAATCCCCAAGAATTCTGCTGCTGATTCGGGTTGCTAGTGCTTCAATTAATGAGAGTGGCGGGCCGGTAATTTCTTCAACCACAGTTGCCGCAACGCTTGCATAATTAACTGTCTTATTTAAATCATCGCTCTCGCCTGCCGGTGCCAAATCAAAATACAACTTTAGATCAGCGCTAAATATTTGTCCGTCCCGACGCTCTTCTGAAAATACTCCGTGAAATCCGACTGCAGAAATCCCAGTCAATGTAATGAAGTCACTCATTTACGCATCTCCTCTACAACTGCGATTGCATCTCGATGCGGTTTTACTGAATGAGTTCGAACGCCCCAAACTCCAGCTTTTGCAAGGAAAGTTGTTACAGCTATCGAAGCAAATTCTCGATCATCCGCAGAATTAGCCCCAAGTAAATCTCCTAGGAATCTTTTGCGTGATGCGCCCACCAGGATTGGAAATCCTAATAAATTTAAGCGATCGATATTCTTTAACAACTCCCAATTATGTGCAGAACTCTTTGCGAATCCGATCCCTGGATCAAGAATAATTTGTTCTGGTTGAACTCCAGATTTTGTAAGGGCAATTACGCGATCATCTAACTCTTCTTTAACTTCGCTCACGACGTTCTTATATTGTGCCGATTTCTGCATATCTTTTGCATGTCCACGCCAATGCATAACTACATATTGAATAGCTTGATTGCTTGCAACAACTGCTGCCATATCTGGATCAGCAAGACCGCCGCTTACATCATTAATAATCGTGGCACCTGCGCCTATAGCTGCTTTTGCGATATTTGCTCGAGTTGTATCGACACTTATTGTTATTCCAAGTTCCGTAAGCTCTGTAATTACCGGGATCACCCGATCGCGTTCTTCCTCTTCGCTGACTCGATCTGCGCCAGGACGCGTGGATTCGCCACCGACATCGATTATGTCTACGCCTTCACTTATCATTTCTTTTGCCCGATTAATTGCAGATTCAAAATCAAAGTGTCGACCGCCATCAGCGAAAGAATCTGGAGTGACATTTAAGATTCCCATTACGAGAGTGCGCTCGTTATTCATAATTACCGATTATTTGAAGTAATAAGACTCATGGCTTCAGCGCGAGTTGCTGGATCTCGCAATTGCCCGCGAACTGCACTTGTAATTGTTCGAGCTTCAGATTTACGAACGCCGCGCATTGACATGCAAAGGTGTTCGCAATCGATTACAACTATTACGCCAGCTGGTTTCAATACTTCAACCATTGCATCAGCTATCTGGGATGTTAGGCGCTCTTGAACTTGTGGTCGTTTGGAATATAAATCAACGAGTCTTGCCAATTTAGATAGTCCAGTTATTTGACCACGTTCACCAGGAATATAACCAATATGAGCCACACCGTGAAAAGGTGTTAGGTGATGTTCGCAATGTGAAAAAACTTCAATATCACGAACAATAACTAACTCGCGATGACCAATATCAAAGGTGGTTGAAAGTACTTCGGCTGGCTTCTGCCAAAGACCTGCAAAATTTTCGCGCATTGCTCGTGCAACTCTTGCTGGCGTATCTCTAAGGCCTTCACGATTTGGATCTTCACCTATTGCAAGTAATAACTCTGTAATGGCTCTCTCTGCTCGCTCCTGATCAAACTCTCGTTTGGCACCACCATCATTTGGCCCCATTGAAACTGGAGTTATGTCATTCACTTGGTGGAGTTACTTTCTTCTTTGGTTTCCGTGCAGTTTTATCCTCTTCTTCATTTACAGGAGGTTGAGGTTTTGCAGGAGACATTGCAACAGGTGGAAGTGAACTTGGTTTTCTAGTTGCTGATCCTGTCCAAGCTGGACGTCTTGAAACTAATCTAACTTTGCGGAAAATTGCTTCAATCTCATCCTTAAGCAGAGTCTCTTTTTCAAGCAAGACTTCAACTAAATCATCAAGAATGTCGCGATTAGCAACGAGAATTTCGTAGGCCTCTTGATGCGCATTCTCAATTAGTGCGCGAATTTCGCCATCAACAATTCCTGCAACTTCTTCTGAATAATCACGTTGGTGCCCGTAGTTGCGTCCCAAGAAAGGCTCGCCTTCGCTAACTCCAAGTTTAATAGCGCCAATTCGTTCAGTCATTCCATATTGAGTAACCATGGCACGAGCCAAATTGGTGGCCTTCTCAATATCATTTGAAGCACCGGTTGTTGGATCATGGAAAATTAATTCTTCGGCTGCGCGACCACCAAGTGAATATGCAAGTTGATCAAGCATTTGATTTCGAGTTGTTGCATAACGATCTTCATCCGGCAAAATCATGGTGTAACCAAGCGCGCGACCGCGAGGCATGATTGTAATTTTATGTACCGGATCTGTATGTGGAAGTGCATGTGCAACAAGTGCATGTCCGCCTTCGTGATACGCAGTAATACGTCGTTCCTCTTCTGTCATAAGTCTGGTCTTGCGCTGTGGTCCTGCCATTACTCGATCAATTGCCTCATCGAGAGCTGAATTTGTAATTACCTTGGCATTTTCACGCGCAGTTAGAAGAGCCGCTTCATTCAAAACATTTGCTAAATCGGCGCCGGTAAATCCGGGAGTGCGCTTTGCGAAGTCTTCTAAATTAACTGATTTAGCGACTGGCTTGTTCTTTGCATGAACCGCGAGGATCGCAGTACGTCCCTTTAGATCTGGACGATCAACTGGAATTTGACGATCAAAACGGCCTGGTCGAAGAAGTGCAGGATCTAAAACATCTGGTCGGTTTGTTGCTGCAATTAAAATAACCTGGCCATTTGCTTCAAAGCCATCCATTTCAACTAACAACTGATTAAGAGTTTGCTCACGTTCATCGTGGCCACCACCTAATCCAGCTCCACGTTGGCGACCTACTGCATCAATTTCATCTACGAAAATAATTGCTGGTGCATTTGCTTTTGCTTGTGCAAATAAATCTCTGACTCGAGATGCGCCAACACCGACAAACATTTCAACAAATTCTGAACCTGAAATTGAGTAGAACGGAACATTTGCTTCACCAGCAACTGCGCGAGCCAAGAGAGTTTTACCTGTACCTGGTGGGCCATAAAGCAATACGCCCTTTGGAATTTTCGCCCCTATATCTTGGTACTTCTGCGGTGACGCTAGGAAATCTTTAATCTCAATTAATTCGGCTACTGCTTCATCGGCGCCAGCAACATCTGCGAAGGTGTTCTTTGGCATCTCTTTTGTTTGAAGTTTTGCCTTTGATTTTCCGAATGAGAAAACTTTATTTCCACCTTGGGCATT
>CANKCX010000117.1 GCA_947480375.1 Actinomycetota bacterium | reverse complement strand
TCCAGACTGCCATCATCATTGGATAGTTCCATGGTGTTACTTGTGCGCAAACGCCAATTGGTTCCCGACGAATAAATGAAGTCATGCCGCGCATATATTCGCCAGCTGATTTTCCTTCTAAGTTACGAGCCGCGCCTGCGAAGAAGCGGATTTGATCCAACATTGGTGGAACTTCTTCGGTTGTTGTGAGAGACACTGGCTTGCCTGTGTTCTCAACTTCAATTGCAATTAACTCTTCGCTTCTCGCTTCAAAAGCATCAGCAATTTTATTTAGTGCCCGTTGACGTTCTGACGGAGTCGTTTCACGCCATTCGACAAAAGCTTTGCTTGCTGCACTGAGCGCACTTTCAACATCAGCAGCGCCAGAAACTGGTGCCGTTGCATAAGGCGAACCAGTTGCAGGATTAATAATTTCACTTGTTGCACCAGACTTTGCTGGCTGGGATTTTCCATCAATAAAGTTATTTAGCTTTTTCATGCCTCAGAGATTATCTCGGACGCGGCCAATTGACCACATGCTCCATCAATTTCTCGACCACGAGTATCTCGAACCGTGACCGGAACTTTATAACTTTCCAAAACTCGAACGAATTCGGCCTCATCTTGCGGGCGCGAGGCGGTCCACTTCGAACCCGGGGTTGGGTTTAATGGGATTAAGTTCACATGTGCATTTCGGTTCTTAAGTAGCCGACCCAAGAGATCTGCGCGCCAAGCCTGATCATTTATGTCACGAATAAGTGCGTATTCAATTGAATAGCGCCGTCCGGTCTTTGCTTCATATCGATCGGCAGCAGCCAAAACTTCTTTAACTTTCCAACGTGAATTTATCGGTACCAAGGTATCTCGAAGTTCATCATCAGGGGTGTGTAATGAAACTGCCAAAGTTACCGGAATACCTTCATCACAAAGTTTCTCAATTCCATTTACCAATCCAACGGTAGAAAGCGTTACGGATCTTGCGCTTATACCCAGACCATCTGGTTGTGGTGAAGTTATATTTCGGATCGAACGCATAACCGCGTTGTAATTTGCCATTGGTTCGCCCATGCCCATAAATACAACATTCGAGAGTCTAGTTTCACCACCTGGCAATTCTCCTGCTGCGCAAATACGCGCTGCTGCTACAACTTGAGCAGTAATTTCGCCGGCAGTTAAATTGCGAGTTAACCCTGCTTGGCCGGTCGCACAAAACGGGCAATTCATGCCACAACCTGCCTGCGAAGAAATACAAACTGTTGTGCGATCTGAATAACGCATCAATACGCTTTCAACAAGTACGCCATCATGTAAGCGCCACAAATCTTTACGGGTTTTTCCGCCATCTGTTGTCACCGAGCGAACCAAAGTAATTAACTTTGGTACAAATTCCTTTGCTAGCGTTTCACGCAAATCTTTAGGAATATCAGTCCAAGAATCAGTGTCATCGTTGTAATGCGTGAAGAAATGAACAGCCATTTGATTAGCTCTAAATGCCGGAATTCCAAGTTCGACAGCCAGGGCTTTGCGTTCTGAAGGATCTATATCGGCAAAATGCTTGGGTGGCTTTACGCGTTGCTTTGGCTCGTCAAAGACTAATTTGATTTCGGTCATAAATTAAAGTGCTTAATAAATTCGAGAGCGAACCAAACTGCTGGGCCAGTGAATAACACTGAATCAATGCGGTCCAAGATGCCACCATGGCCAGGCAAAATAGTTCCCATATCTTTGATTGCTAAATCGCGTTTAACTGCAGATTCAATTAGATCACCGCAGGTTGCAGTAACAACTGCGACCAGACCAATTGCTGCACCTATCCACCAGCTGTGGCCAAGGGAATATTGAAAGACGAGGGCTGAACCAATTGTGGTTGCGATTACAGAACCGATTAGACCTTCCCAAGTTTTCTTTGGACTGATGTGTGGTGCCAATGGATGTTTTCCTAGAAGCACTCCAAAAATGTAGGCAAAGGTGTCATTGCAACTAACAAGAACAACCAAGGTAAAGATTCGGGCTAAACCATCTTTGTCATGAGCAAGCAGAAGAATAAAACCACCAAGAAAAGCGAGATAGAAAATTGCGAATGCTGCGGCAGTTGATTTACGGACAAAATCTTTAGGATTCTTAAATAAAATATAAACAAGAACATTTGGAATCGCGATTGCAGTAGCAACTGCTAATCCTGATACTCGACCATACCAAGCAGATGCTAGAAGAACAGTTACTGCTATTGCGATTGCATTTTCTGGAAGTTCGACTCCCCCAGCCTTATATGCACGGGTTAATTCACGGGCAGCTAATAGAAGGGCGACCCAAGCAAATATTGCGAAGAGGATTTGTGCAAATGAGATTGTTAAGAAAACCACTGCCAAAATTGAAATCGAGACCAAGATTGAAGGACCTAGCTTGCGCCCTGCCTTGGCATTTATCGCTTCGTTAAGCGAATGAAAGTCACTCATAATTTAAACTTCGAGAAGTTCGGCTTCCTTATGCTTTAAAAGTTCGTCGATTTTTACAACGTGATCTGATGTAATTTTCTCAAGATCTTTCTCGCCGCGAGCAACGTCATCTTTACCAGCAAGGCCATCCTTCTCTAACTTCTCCATAGCTTCTTTAGCGGTACGACGAATGTTGCGAATTGAAACTCGTGATTCTTCGGCTTTAGTACGTGCAACCTTGATGTAATCCTTACGGCGTTCTTCAGTAAGTTGTGGAAAATTAACGCGAATTACGCCACCGTCTGATGCCGGGTTCACGCCGAGATCTGATTCACGAATCGCCTTTTCAATTGCAGCGGATGCGCCTTTATCGAAGGGCGAAACAATTGCCATCCGAGGTTCTGGAACTTGAAATGAAGCAAGCTGAGAAAGTGGAGTCATGGTTCCGTAATAATCAACCACAATCTTTGCGAACATGGCTGGATGCGCACGACCAGTACGGATTGCACCGAAATCTTCCTTTGCAACCTCAACTGCCTTATTCATCTTCGAAGTTGCATCGCCAAGTGCTGTTGAAATGTCGCTCATGATCTCCCCTAATAAACCTTAAGAAACTAACGTTCCGACGCTATCGCCACGAACTGCTCGTGCAATATTGCCCTTATTCTTCAAATCAAAAACTACGATCGGCAGATCATTTTCGCGGCACAAACTAAATGCTGCAGCATCTGCCACTGCAAGAGATTTAGATAGAACATCATCGAAACTTACATTCTGATATTTAACTGCTGATGGATCCTTCTTTGGATCTGCAGAATAAACGCCATCTACTCCACTCTTTGCAAGCAAGAGCGCCTCGGCAGATACTTCAAGAGCACGTTGTGCTGCAACAGTATCGGTTGTGAAGAATGGCATTCCGGCGCCAGCACCAAAAATAACTACGCGACCTTTTTCTAAATGTCGGATTGCGCGACGCGGAATATAAGGTTCTGCGACTTGGCCCATTGTTATTGCAGTTTGAACTCGGGTATCAATACCCTCTTTTTCGAGAAAATCTTGAAGTGCTAAACAGTTCATAACTGTTCCGAGCATTCCCATATAGTCGGCGCGAGCGCGATCCATGCCGCGTTGTTGTAATTCAGCACCGCGGAAATAATTTCCACCGCCAACAACAATTCCGATTTGAACTCCGCTGCGAACTACATCAGCTATTTGTGAGGCAACATCATGAACTACATCGGGATCAACACCGATACCTTTTTCGCCACCAAATACTTCACCAGAAAGTTTAAGGAGCACTCTCTTATAACCTTTGCGGGCCATATTTAAGTGCTCCTT
>CANKCX010000116.1 GCA_947480375.1 Actinomycetota bacterium | reverse complement strand
CTTATGGGAGATTCTGGGATTACTCCGGTACTTCAGCTTTATCCAATAAAAGTTGGAGATCAATTCTTATTATGCAGTGATGGGCTTAGTTCAGTCTTATCTGAAATAGAAATTACAAAAATAGTTAAGAAAAATACTGGACAGGAATTAGTTGAAGCTTTAGTTGCAGAAACCAAGGCCAAAGGCGCGCCCGACAATGTCACTGTAATTTGGGCAGAAGTAGTTTCAAGTAAAGATGGCAGTTCGCAAACTTTAATCGGAGCGGCAAATGCTTAAAGTATTTGGAAACCGATATGAGATAGGCCAGATGATTGGCACTGGTGGCATGGCTGATGTTTATATCGGCGAGGATCAACGCCTTTCACGCAAGGTGGCCGTCAAAGTTCTGCGAAGTGATTTAGCAAGAGATCCATCTTTCCTCGCACGCTTTCGTAAAGAGGCGCTTGCGGCGGCGGGCTTAAATCACCCCGGAATTGTTGCGGTTTATGACTCTGGCGAAGAGGGTCAAAATTCTTACATCGTGATGGAACTTGTAAATGGCCACACTCTTCGCGAAGAGTTGCAGAACCCGGTCGCGCTAACTGTTGATCGCTCGTTAGAAATTATTGAAGGCGTATTAGATGCGCTCTCTTATTCACATACCAACGGAATTATTCACCGCGATATTAAGCCAGGAAACATTATGTTGACTGATGCCGGCGATGTGAAGGTAATGGATTTTGGAATTGCCCGCGCAATGGATGACATCGGTGCAACCATGACAAGCACTTGGAATGTTGTTGGTACTGCACAATATTTGTCACCTGAACAAGCAACTGGTGAAGCAGCGGATTTACGAAGTGATATTTATTCGGTTGGTTGTTTGTTATATGAATTAGTAACCGGACGCCCCCCATTTACTGGCGATACTCCAGTTGCAATCGCATACCAACATGTATCAGCCGATTTTCCTGCTGCAAGTGTGGTTAATCCAAATCTTGATGAAAATATCGACAAGATTATTACCGTTGCGTTGGCGAAGAATCCGAATGATAGATATCAGAGCGCAGATTTAATGTTGGCAGATATTCGCCGAGCCATGAAGGGCCAGAATGTAACAACCAAGATTCGCCGAATTGTTCCAAGGCGCAACTTCCTTGTAATGGGCGGGGCAGCTTTAACTTTCCTATTACTAATTGGATTAGCCGTTAATTCATTTAACTCGACTTCTCCGGCGCCATCGTTTCAAATCCCAAATGTTGTTGGCTTGACCCAATCACAAGCTGAAGAATTATTAAGCGGTTACACAATAAATATCCAACGTGCACCTGATTCAAGAATTCCTAAAGATCGAGTTGCGTCACAACTTCCACTTGCAGCATCGCGTGTTCCAAAAGGCAGCAGCATTACTTTGACGATTTCAGATGGTCCTGGCGATACGACAGTGCCAACAACAATCGTTGGTTTAAGCCTAGAAGAGGCCAGAAACGAGCTATCTGCGGCTGGGCTTTTGATTACCCAAATAATTCCAGTTGATTCAAATTCAAGAACTGGTGTTGTACTTAAAATTTCGCCGGATGCTGGATCAATTATTAAAGCCGGTAGTGGCGTCGTATTAGAAATCGCAAGTGGCAACGTAAAAGTTCCTGCACTGATTGATTTAACCGGAATCGAAGCCCAAACAATTTTGATTCAAGCTGGTTTCTTAGTAAAAGAGATCAGTGCTTATGATGAAGCAAAACCTGTTGGTGTTGTTTTGGCCCAAGCACCTGCCGCCGGAACAACGCAGGTAATTGGTTCAGATGTTGCAATTACGGTAAATAAGAAACCTTAATTTATAACTAACGGAGTTAAACCTGCTGCGCGATTGCGAGCGCCAATATCCCCACAAAGCTCTAACCAATTTGCAAGAATTTGATAGCCGTACTCGGTTAATACTGCTTCGGGATGAAATTGCACGCCGACTATATTTAAAGTTTTATGTGCAATTCCCATAATGGTTCCATCTTCTGTTGTTGCTGTAACTTCAAGTTCGGCTGGAATTGAATTGTTTTCAATTGCCAAAGAGTGATATCTAGTCGCGTTAAATTGATTTGGGATTTCACGAAATATATTTTCGCCATTGTGTTCGATGGGTGAAGTTCGGCCATGTATTAGATCCGGCGCACTTGAAACTTTGCCGCCAAAGTTAACGGCGATTGCTTGTAACCCTAAACAAACCCCAAGAACCGGAATCTTATTTTCGGCGCAATATTTAATTACCTCGATACTTACTCCTGCTGATTCTGGTGTTCCAGGGCCTGGTGAAATCAGAACGCCATCAAAATCTGCGGCAAAATTCGCACTTATAGAATCGTTTAAAACTGTGGTTGTTTGTGCACCGAGTTCATTGAGATATTGCACGATATTGAAGACAAAGGAGTCGTGGTTATCGATAACCAAAATCTTCTTGCCTGCTGTATTCATGTGGCAATTGTGGTGTAATCTCTGCCCATGCCTAAGTCACCGATTCGCAAAAAAGAGAAGGCCTATATCCCTGAGGCGGTTGCCCACGCGGCCCCGGTCCCAGAAGAGAGCCCAAAGTGGCTGGCCCCAGCAATGGTTACTGCATTTATCCTTGGCCTAATCTGGATCGTAATTTTCTACGTCAGCGCGACCGCCTATCCAATCCCAGGCATTGGTGCTTGGAATATGGTCGTTGGCTTCGGATTTATCGCTGTCGGATTTTCTCTCGCAACTCGCTGGCGCTAAAAGCTCTTAATTAGCACCTAATTACACGCCTGTAATTCTCCACACCGTGGATAAAGGTTGTGGATAACTCGTAGCAGCCATTATGCTCTTTCTCAGGAAACGCCCAGTTTTATAGGGAACTCTGCGTCTTATGACAATCCTGAAAGAGAAACCCCAAATGAATGAGACCACTGAAGCCACCACCCAAAGAATCTTGGTGGTTGATGATGAAAGCAGCATCAGTGAATTAATTGCGACCAGCCTTCGTTTTGTGGGCTTTGATGTTCGCACCGCAGCCACTGGATCAGAGGCTCTAAGGATTGCCGAAGAATTTAGACCCCACGCCTTAATCCTCGATGTGATGCTTCCAGATCAAAATGGTTTCGAAGTCTGTCGCCAGCTCCGTCAAGATGGCCACAATGTTGGAGTTCTCTTCTTGACCGCAAAAGATACTGTTGAAGACAAGATCACCGGCCTGACAATTGGCGGCGATGATTATGTAACCAAGCCATTTAGCCTCGAAGAACTCGTTGCTCGCCTTCGCGCACTTCTCCGTCGCATAGGCGTTATTCAAGTAGAGAGCGACGAGGAAAAAGTTCGTTTTGCAGATCTCGAATTGGATGAAGCCACACATGAAGTTAGACGTGCCGGCAATTTGATCGAGCTCTCACCAACCGAATTCTTACTACTTCGTTATTTAATGATCAATGCAGACCGCGTAGTAAGTAAGTCGCAAATTCTTGATCATGTATGGCAATACGATTTCCGCGGTGATGCTGGAATTGTTGAAACCTACATTTCATATCTGCGCAAAAAGATTGATATTTACGATCCAGCCTTGATTCATACCGTTCGCGGTGTGGGATATCGGTTGCGTTTACCTGCACGTAAGTAATTCGCGAAGTAAACTTCCGAAATGAAATATGGGCTATCAAAATGGTTTCGAAGTCTGTCGCCAGCTCCGTCAAGATGGCCACAATGTTGGAGTTCTCTTCTTGACCGCAAAAGATACTGTTGAAGACAAGATCACCGGCCTGACAATTGGCGGCGATGATTATG
>CANKCX010000115.1 GCA_947480375.1 Actinomycetota bacterium | reverse complement strand
GTTCGCCAGTGCAAATTCCGGAGAATGCGAATGGGTAGAAAAGAACTACAACGTTCTTTGAACCCTTGAAAGATGAAAGTGAAATTTCGGCGCCATGTTGATCTTTTAATTTAAATTCTGGTGCACTTGAACCAATTTCTAATGACATTTGTTCTCCTAATTATTTGCGGCTGGATTTTCTGGCAACCAATTTAGTTGCGGTCCAATCGGCTCCGATAGCGAAGGATACCGTCTGCGAGAGACCGGCTGTTGGTGCTGCTTCTTGAATATCACTTGGCTCGACATGGCCATCGCGCCCTACTTTTGGAGTGAGTAGCCAGATTGGTCCGGTTTCAGATAGATATGTGAGTGCATCCATCAAATCATCGACGAGATCACCATCGCCATCTCGCCACCAGAGAAGGACTGCATCAACAACTTCGGTAGCTGCATCCTCGATAAATTTTGTACCAGTACGTTTTTCAAGGGCACTGCGAAATTCATTGTCACAATCGGCATCAAGACCGACTTCTAGAATCAACTCTCCTGGTGCAAGAGCAAGACGTTCAACAATCAGATCTACCCCCATCGGGGTTCTTCCTCCTTTAATTGGATATCTGCAGCATTCTCTAGTGGGAGAAGTCCACCGAACCTTTAGCAATTACGCAAGGGGTTCTAGATGGGTATCAAGATATGGACAGGCAGTTGGGTGGGAAGTTGGCGGCAAATTCATGGAAAGATACCGCCATGAGCGCAAACGACCAGGCCCCTGACCATTTGATCGATCAGTTGGTCGATACCGATCCAGCCGAGACCGCAGAGTGGACCGAATCCCTTGATGCAGTTTTAAAGAATGCCGGACCAGTACGTGCGCGTTACTTAATGCTTGCAATGCTTGGCCGCGCTGGTGAAAAGAATCTTGGAGTTCCTGCACTACGTGCAACTGATTACATAAACACTATTCCGCCAAAGCAAGAACCTGATTTTCCTGGTGATGAAGGAATCGAACGTCGCATTCGCGCATTTATGCGTTGGAACGCTGCAGTTATGGTGCACCGCGCACAACGTCCTGGTATCGGTGTTGGTGGACATATTTCTACATATGCATCTTCAGCTTCGCTTTATGAAGTTGGATTTAACCATTTCTTCCGCGGTAAAGATCATGCCGGCGGCGGAGATCAAATTTTTTATCAGGGTCACGCAAGTCCAGGAATGTATGCACGTGCATTTCTTGAAGGCCGTTTAACCGAACATCAGATGGATGGCTTCCGCCAAGAACTTTCACATGAAGGTGGTGGACTTTCTTCTTATCCGCACCCACGTTTGATGCCAGAGTTCTGGGAATTCCCAACAGTGTCAATGGGAATTGGCCCAATCAATGCAATTTATCAAGCGCGCTATAACCGCTATTTAAATGGTCGTGGAATTAAAGATACAAGCGATCAAAATGTTTGGGCATTTCTAGGTGATGGTGAATGTGATGAACCAGAAACTCTTGGCGCTATCAGCCTTGCCGCACGTGAAGGTTTAGATAATCTAACTTTCGTTATCAACTGTAATTTACAACGTCTAGATGGCCCAGTACGCGGAAATGGCAAGATCATTCAGGAACTTGAATCAATCTTCCGTGGCGCTGGCTGGAATGTAATTAAAGTTATTTGGGGCCGCGAATGGGATGAACTCCTTGCAATGGACCGCGAAGGCGCATTGGTTGAATTAATGACTAAGACAACCGATGGCGATTACCAAACATTCAAAGCCGAATCTGGTGCATATATCCGCGAACACTTCTTCGGTCGCGATCCACGTACTGCAGCAATGGTTGCAAATTGGTCTGATGAAAAGATTTGGGCGCTAAAGCGTGGTGGCCATGATTACCGCAAATTATTTGCTGCTTACAAGCAGGCTATGGAACATAAAGGTCGTCCAACTGTAATTCTTGCAAAGACAATTAAGGGCTGGACTCTTGGTTCGCACTTTGAAGCACGTAACTCGACTCACCAAATGAAGAAGATGACACACGAAGATCTATTGGCTTTCCGTGACACCCTTCAAATTCCACTTACTGACGAACAGATCGATGCAAAGGCGCCGCCGTATTACCATCCTGGCCTTGATTCACCTGAATACAAGTACATGATGCAACGTCGCGCAGAACTTGGTGGATCTATGCCATCTCGTCGCAAAGATTCTGCGCCGCTTATTCAGCCACCAATAGAAACTTATGATTCTGTAACCCGCGGATCAGGCCAACAAGAAGTTGCCACAACTATGGCATTCGTTCGCCTACTTAAGGATCTATTGAAGGATCCAAATATGGGTAAGCACTTTGTCCCAATTATTCCGGATGAAGCACGTACCTTTGGAATGGATTCACTATTCCCAACGCTAAAGATTTATTCACCGCATGGTCAGACTTACACATCAGTTGACCGCGAACTCATGCTTTCTTACAAGGAATCTACTTCCGGTGTAATTCTGCATGAAGGTATTAATGAAGCCGGTTCTACCGCTTCATTTACTGCAGTCGGAACTTCGTATTCAACTCACGATGTACCAATGATTCCGATTTATATCTTCTATTCAATGTTCGGATTCCAACGTACCGGAGACGCCTTCTGGGCTGCGGCTGATCAGATGGCACGTGGTTTCGTACTTGGTGCTACCGCTGGTCGTACAACGCTTAATGGCGAAGGTCTGCAACACGAAGATGGACATTCACATTTATTGGCATCAACAAACCCTGCAATTGTTTGTTATGACCCAGCCTTTGGTTACGAACTTGGACACATTGTTCGCGATGGCCTAAATCGTATGTATGGCGAGGCAAGTGAAAACATTTATTACTACCTCACTATTTATAACGAGCCATATATCCAACCTGCACAACCAGATAATTTGGATATCGATGGTTTGCTTAAGGGAATTTATCTTTACTCCCCTGCATCAAAGGGTAAGAAGAAAGTTCAACTTCTTGCATCCGGCGTTGCAATGAATTGGGCTGTTAAAGCTCAAAAAATGTTGGCAGAAGAGTGGGGCGTTGCTGCAAATGTTTGGTCTGTGACTTCATGGAACGAACTTCGCCGTGATGGCCTTGCCGTAGATCGCCACAACTTATTGAACCCAGGTGATAAGAAGAGCGCTTACATCACAAAGAAACTACGTGGCCAAGATGGTCCGGTAGTGGCAGTAAGTGATTTCATGCGCGCTGTTCAAGATCAAATTGCGCCATGGGTAGAACAAGATTTCTATTCACTTGGTACTGATGGCTTTGGTCTATCAGATACACGTGGTGCGCTGCGTCGTCACTTCAAGGTAGATGCAGAATCAATCGTAGTTGCTGCGCTTTCACAACTTGCAGAAGCTGGCGAAGTGAAGGCAAAGGTTGTTCAAGAGGCGCTAGATAAATACCGATTGAATGACATCAGCGCTGCTGACCCAGGAAATACTGAGGGATCTGGCTGATTAATTATCTTTTGTTGCGCGACCGAGATATGAATACTTCGCGGTCGCAAGCAACATAAGTGCCGGAATCATTAAGGCAACTGTTACAGAAGTTGCTTGGGCCACCCAAGAAATTAAGATCTTCACGAAGAATGTAATAACTGCAGATATCAGACCTAATTGCGCAACAACAACGCTGCTTGGCAAACTTGAATTCCTAAAGGCAATTCCAAAGAGCGTCGGCGCCAAGATTGAAGATCCAAATCCAGCGATTGCAAAACCAATCAGCGCTAAAGCGAACCCTAGATATTGGTTTGATTCGGCAACGAAAGTACCAATTGGGATGAAGATAATAAAACCGGT
>CANKCX010000114.1 GCA_947480375.1 Actinomycetota bacterium | reverse complement strand
ATTGCAGTCGCCGGACAACAACACGGAATGGTCGCGCTAGATAAAGCTGGAAAAGTTATTCGACCTGCACTTCTCTGGAATGACACAAGATCTGCTGCAGAAGCCGAAGAACTTAATTTAGAAATGGGTGGCGGAAGTGGGATTGCTAGCGCAGTCGGCTCAGCTTTAGTTGCATCTTTCACTGCAAGCAAAGTTCGTTGGTTGGCCAAGAACGAGAAAGAAAACGCTGCCCGGGTTGCAATAGTCGCGCTGCCACATGATTGGATTTCTTGGAAAATTTCTGGAAGCACAGATATTGACGATGTGTTTACCGATCGTGGAGATGCCAGTGGTACCGGATATTTTGATAGCGTAAAAAATGAATACCGCAAAGATATTTTTGCGATGGCAATTGGTTCCGATCAAGAAGTTAAATTCCCAAGAATTGTTGAGCCAAGGACTTTTGCCACAAAGACAAAGAGCGGAATTCCAATCGCTGCCGGCACTGGAGACAATGCTGCAGCCGCAATTGGCGTAGGAGCCGAACCTGGAGATGTAGTTGTATCACTTGGAACAAGTGGAACTGCCTTTGCGGTTTCAACAACACCTACGCATGATGCAAGTGGCGAAGTTGCAGGTTTTGCAGATGGCACCGGATATTTTTTACCGCTTGTTTGTACTTTAAACGCCGCGCGAATTTTGGATGCTGCAACAAGAATTTTAGGCGTCACCCATGACGAACTTGGTGAATTAGCACTTAAGGCCAAAGCTGGTGCAAATGGTTTGACCCTGCTTCCCTATTTTGAAGGCGAACGAACTCCAAACCGACCAGATGCAACCGGCGTTTTCTCGGGCATGAATTTAGCAAACTCAAATCGTGAAGATTTAGCTCGTGCAATGATTGAAGGAATGCTCTGTGGAATGGCGGATGCGGTTGCATCACTTGAGAAACTTGGCGTTGAGGTAAAACGAATACTTCTAGTTGGCGGAGCGGCGAAGAATCCTGCGGTTGGCAAGATTGCATCTGCGCTCTTTGGCCGTGAAGTTTTAGTTCCACCACCAGGTGAGTATGTTGCAATCGGCGCCGCAAAATTAGCTGCTTGGGCTCTGCTCGGATCAGAGCGACCACCGCAATGGAATCTTGGCGAAGTAACAAGTATCAAAGAAGTTCCAACTCCAGAAGTGCTTGTGAAATATCGCAAACTTCGTGATCAAACTCAAGGTTGGTAAGAATGAGCCTAAAACCAGAGTTCGTTAATTATCTAGAGGCCCGTGCAAATAGTGGAATGCCGGAAGTTTGGCAGGCCCCAGTTGTAACGATTCGTAAGAACTTAGAGAACCGGGCTATTCAATCCGGTGAACCAGAAAAAATCTTTGAAGTTATCCATCGATTTATTCCTGGACCAACTTCGGATCTTCCAATACGAATTTATCGACCAGTTAAAGGTGCGGTTCTGCCTGCTCTTGTTTTCTTTCACGGTGGTGGCTGGGTATTAAATAACTTAGATAGTTACGAACAAGCACTTCGTTCGCTCGCGAATAAAGGTCAGTTCGTAGTTGTTGCTGTTAATTATCAGAAAGCCCCCGAACTCCCCTTCCCAATTCCATTTGATGATTGTTATGCAACGCTGCTCTGGGTTGCAGAAAATTGCGAAAAACTTGGGATTGATCCATCGATGATCGGTGTTGGCGGAGATAGCGCCGGCGCAAATTTAGCTGCGGGTGTAGCAATCAAAGCACGTGACACTGCCGACGTTAAATTAGCTTTTCAGGTTTTAATCTATCCGTGCAATGACAACGAAATGAAATATGACTCGGCACATAACAATGCAGTGGGTTATGGATTAAGTACTCGTGCAATGCAATGGTTCTGGGATCAATATCTATCAAAGAAATCTGATGCAAAAAACCCATATGCGGTGCCAGCATCTGCCAAAGATTTCAGTGATTTAGCACCAGCAATTATTACCACCGCAGAATTTGATCCTCTTTTAGATGATGGCTATACCTATGCCGATCTTCTTCGTAAAGCCGGCGTCCCAACAATTTATCGAGAATATGAAGGCGTGATTCACGGATATTTCACTCTTGCAGGTATCACCCCCGAAGCAAATGTCTTACACAATTTTGTCGCCAGCGAAATAAACGCCATACTCGGCTAATGTCGCGCCGCAATTGGTTTCTCTTCTTCTTAGTAGGACTAATTTGGGGCATCCCTTATTTATTAATTAAAGTCGCAGTGGAAGAACTTTCGCCACCGGTAATTGTCTTTTCTCGCGTTGCTATCGGTGCGGCAATCTTGATTCCAATGGCTATGAAACGTGGATCCTTGATGCCAGCAATTAAGGCTTGGCGATATGTAATTCCATATGCGCTTGGCGAAATGGTTGGTCCTTGGATTTTAATTACTGCTGCGGAACAGAAAATGAGTTCTGGTCTTGCCGGTTTACTCGTTGCAACCGTTCCAATCTGGTCCACAATCTTGGCTTCGATTCACGGCGATAAGACAGTTTGGCATCACAAGCGCCTGCTTGGAATTCTGATCGGCTTTATCGGAATTGTTTTAGTAGTTGGCATCGAAAGTTTTTCAGGTCGCCAATCCATCGTCGCAATCGCAATGATTTTGATATCAGCAATGGGATACGCCTGGGCTGTAACAATGGTCAACGCGAAGATTCCACATATTGAACCAATATCAATCAATGGGCTTGCCATGTTATTTACTGCAATCGTTTATCTGCCGCTGGTAATACTCAACGCGCCAGATCACATGCCATCAACCAAGATTCTGGCAACAGTGTTAGCTCTTGGCTTATTTCCAACTGCTCTTGCCTTCTTCCTCTTCTTTAAACTTATTAAAGAGATTGGTACTGCAAGAGGTTCGCTCGTTACCTATTTAAATACTGCATTTGCAGTTGTTCTTGGGGTGATTATCTTGAACGAACCATTTACTTTAGGAATCGCTCTTGGCTTGCCACTTGTCTTGATCGGCTCATACTTTGCTGGCCGTAAGACCGTTACTTCCGTTCAATAAATCCTAATTTTGTAAGTGCTTTAGCATCGCGTTGCCATTCCTTACTTACCTTTACATGTAAACCTAAATAAATCTTGGCGCCCAAGAAAGTCTCAATTGATGCCCGAGCTCGCATACCAATATCTTTAAGTCTTGTCCCCTGTGGCCCGATAACTATAGATTTCTGACTATCGCGCTCTACATGCAAGGTTGCATGAATATCATAAAATTCTTTGCCTTCGCGCTTTTCCATCTCATCAATAGTTACAACAATTGAGTGCGGAACTTCTTCATATAAATTTTCGATTGCAGCTTCGCGAATTAATTCAGTAATTGTCATTTCGGATGCTTGATCAGTGGTTATATCTTCTGGATAAAGTGATGGTGAAACCGGTAATTTCTCGGCTAAAAGGTTTAATAAGAGATCGGTCTGATCTAGATTCTTGGCTGAAATCGGAACAATCTCGGCAATATTTAATCCGACCTTCTCGGCAAATTGCCCGACTTCTACCAACTTTGCCAGCAGTACTTCCTGCTTGACGCTATCGGTCTTTGTTATTGCAACTAGAACTCTGCGTTGATTGGCAACTTGGCGTGCTATGAATTCATCGCCCTGACCAATCTCTTCGTCGGCCGGCAAACAAATTAGTACTGCATCAACAGATTGCAAATTCTCCGAGACCATTGCGTTAAGCCGTGAACCAAGGAGGGTTTTTGGCTTATGAATACCGGGGGTATCAACAACAATCATTTGAAAATCAGGTTTAGAGATAATTCCACGAATCGGATTTCGAGT
>CANKCX010000113.1 GCA_947480375.1 Actinomycetota bacterium | reverse complement strand
TCGATAAGGATCGAAGATTAGACAAAAGTAGTTAGCCGAAAGGCTAACTACTTAAGTCGTTTTCGGGACCTATTGAATAAATTTGATTTAAAGAGAAAAAGCTCTGGCGATATCTAGTTTGCTGTAAAGGAGGTGCTAAGCCATGGCGATTGAAAGTTTTAAAAAGCTAATTAAGTTCTCTAAATCCGAGAATGAAGATGAATATTTTGAATATGCGGATGATCCTGATTTCGAGGAAGTCCAACCCCGCGGCGGACGCCGCCTTTTTGCATTCACTTTCTATGGTGCGTTAATGACCCTTGGCGTTACTTTCGGCGCCAACATTGTCATAAGTTCAAGCGGTGGTCCGGGCGTTCAATTCGGACAAGGTGTAACTCAAACTGTTAATTGCCAAGCTGCAGTAAATATAACTATGACTCCATATGCAGGTTTCCAAAACGTGTCACAAGGTGGTTTCTTCGGACTCGATTCAGTAATTCTCGAGAACGTGCACAAAGACTGCGTTGGCAAGGACTTCGTAATCAAGGTGTACGACAACACAGGTGATGGCGCTCTTGGGCTATCAGATTCAGCCACGGCAGGTAGTACCTACGATGTTTTCACTGCAACTCGTTTTTACTGGAGCGATTCAGTAACTGTTTCAACAATGGGCAGCCAATACACCGACGTTGAACTTCTGAATGACACTTCGACCGCAACTGACTTCGATGGAAATGCGACCGCATTTCAAATTACATTTGATCCAGATGTCGCATCGCACTTTGCAGATACATCACACGTTTACAAAATTACTTTAGAAACTGCTCCACATACCGGCGCAACCTCTTAATTGATCTGATTCCCCAATAATGCGCCGAGAGCTTTTTGAGAACTCCCCAAACAACGATATTTGGGTCGAGGGCGAATCTACGAATCCAGATTCCAAAACACTATTCACAATTTCAAGTGCAGCTGGCGAAGAAACAGTTTTAATCACGCCGAATGAAATCACACCAAGCAAATCTCGAATGTTCGTTCAGGCGCCACCAGAGCGCGTTGTCACAGGCAATCAAGTGTGGGAGAAGCGCACATCGAGTTTCATTAAAACCTTGGGCTATGTTCTAAGTGCGGTCTTGATTACTTTCTCACTTCTTTCAATGACTGGCTATGTAAAGGCCCGCGTTGTTCTTACCGATTCGATGTATCCGCAGATTAAAGCTGGCGACATCGTTCTCTTAGATCCAACAACTCACGCAGTTCCCAAGATTGGTGATGTCGTCGCGTATACCGGACGCCGTTTTGATGGGACTGAAGTTGGAACCTTCACTCACCGAATAATCGGGGGAGATGCGGTTAATGGTTTTATTGTTAAAGGTGATAACAACCCAAGTCCTGATATTCAGCATCCTAAAATTGCAGATGTAAGTGGTGTAGTTGTATTTAAATTGCCATTTATTGGCAAGGTATTGAACCCCAAGATGTTATTTATTCTGGTGCCGATTGTCTTTGGGATCTGGTTAGTTCTAGATGCGCTGCGGGATGGTAAATAACTTGAAGAAAATACTCGCGCTAGTTGTAATCTTCTTTGCATTTGCACCGACGATTGCCAGCGCTGCTGATATTCCACTTTTAACTTGGGAACGTGGCCAAGTGCAAGAAGTTGTTCTTGGCGGCCAGGCCGCTGTTGAAAATTGGCGAGTGGAACTGCAGGGAAATGGAATTTCTGGCCTGCCATTTGCTAAGAGTTCAAGGAATGCTGAAGGCTTTGTTGTTTACTCGCTCAATATTCCCGAAGATATTCCGCTCGGTGGATATTCAGTAGTGGCAATTGATAAAGCCAATGAATTCAATGTGGTGGCAGGTGTGAATTTAATTCAATCGACCGCATACAAACTTACGAAGAAGCCACTTGATTTGGCCTTGATTATTGCAATTTTCGTATTCTTGACTGCGGTTATGTCTGCACTTCGCGCCCGCAAGTATTCAGACATCTCTTTTATATCTACCCAAGCTGGCCCAGAAGAATCTGTTCACTTCCAAGCGGTTGGAGTTTCATTCTTTAAACGTATTTCTTCAGCACCTTATCGAATCCGAGTTCGCGCTCTGCATGCCCTACCTAATTCACTACTGCGTTTTCTATTTCTACGTGACGGCGAACTTGCTCACCGACTTTCACATGGCACATATGGAACTCTTCCAATCATAGGTTTCTTCGCTGGCGCAGTTGCAGTAAATGAAACCGAACGTGCCGGCGGAATCGGAAGCGCTGGCCTTGCAATCTTTATCGCAGTGGCATTGATTGGAATCTTTGATGCCTTCTCCGGTTTTGCTGCGGTACTTGGCTTTTGGATTGGTGAATTAATTATCGGAAATGTTGCAAGCTTCCGCGATATTTTGATCATGATTTCAGTTGGAATCAGCTGGTTGTTGCCGGTTCTATTTGCCTCAATAATTCAGACAGCAATTTCAAAAGATTTCCATGATGAAGTTAAGGGCGAACCTAAGTTTATATTTAGACTTATTGGAATTATTGGTTCTGGCCTAGTCGGTGGGGCAGTGTTCTTCTTAGGTCAAAAGCTTGCAAACAGCGTTCTCATTAACTTCGGCGACATGCGAAATGTTTCGCTACTAGCTTTTTCAATTATTGTAATCGCGGTAATTATGCGTGGGATTCTGGACGAATCTATTCTTCATGCAGATGCGAATGAGCACCTTAAAGATGAATCACATTTAGAGGGAATCACAATTTCCCGCATCTGTTCACCGCTTACCGCATTATCAATCTTGTTAACAATTATTGCCTTTTCATACATCTGGACGAATTCAGCTCAGAAATCAATAATTATTGCGCTAATTTTTGCAGCGCCGTATTTAGTTCTACTTGTTCGATTCAATGAAATTAACTCAAAATTCTTGGCACGAGTAAAACGAAATATTCTGATCGAAAGCTTGATCGCAGCAGGCATCAGCTTCTTGATTTTCAAAGAGGTCTCTGCTTTGCCGCTTCTGAGTCAGGAAAAAGCCCAATGGTTCCTTATTTTGGCGGGTATCCCCGGAATTATTCATGCAATCTATAGCGCTGCTTGTGATTCAAGTGATCGACAGGAGATAATTGCCTAATGAAGAAGTTTGTAATTCTCCTTATCTTGCTCTCCATGGGCAAGGTTGCTGTGGCTTATGCAGCCGAGACATCACCGACTTCTCGTTCATTTATCTTTGGCAATTCTGCACAAAGCGCCAGTAATTTAAATCAAGTTCTAGTTTTACTTACAGGTAAAGATGGAAAGCCTGGTCCTGCAGGCGTTGCTGGCCCACAAGGTTTAATGGGTATAGACGGCGTGCAAGGTATTGCAGGAATTCAAGGTGCACCTGGCGTTGCAGGTAAAGATGGAATTCAAGGACCAGCTGGTCCGCAAGGTGTACAAGGTTTACAAGGTTTAAAGGGCGATGTTGGTCCAGCAGGTGCTAACGGTGCACAAGGTGCACAAGGACCCGCAGGTCCGGCAGGCGCAGCAGGAGTTGGTGGCGGTGGCGGTGGCGGAACTCTTGGCTATGGCGCGGGTGAAGTTAGCGTTGGCGCTTGTTCTGATTCTGCAACAGTTGGTTTGATTGCAAAATTTACTTCAAATGATTTTGTTTTCGACTCAATCACAGTTGATAACTTGAAGGCCGAATGCGGTGGCAAGACGATGAAGTTTTACTTTGGAATTCAAGCGACTGGCTCACTTCACAATGGAACCGGCGAATATACAAACGGCAATTCAATTAAATGTACATTCACTCCAATTCCAACTACTGGTTTAGTCCGAATTCCACAATTTAATATT
>CANKCX010000112.1 GCA_947480375.1 Actinomycetota bacterium | reverse complement strand
CTCATTCTTTCTAAGAAGCGCGCACAATACGAACGCGCCTGGGGAGATATCGAAGGCAAGAAAGAACGTGACGAAGTTGTCACAGGAACAGTTATTGAAGTTGTTAAGGGCGGCTTGATCGTTGATATCGGTCTTCGCGGCTTCCTTCCAGCATCACTTGTAGAAATGCGTCGCGTACGCGACCTGACTCCATATATCGGACAACAGGTTGAAGCTCGCATTATCGAACTTGATAAGAATCGCAATAACGTAGTTCTTTCACGTCGCGCATTCCTAGAACAAACCCAATCAGCATCACGTACAACATTCTTGAACCAACTAGAAAAGGGCCAAGTTCGCTCTGGTGTTGTTTCATCAATCGTTAACTTCGGTGCATTTGTTGATCTTGGTGGCGTAGATGGTCTAGTTCACGTTTCAGAGCTTTCATGGAAGCACATCGATCATCCAAATGAAGTTGTTGAGGTTGGCGACGCTGTAACTGTAGAAGTTCTAGAAGTAGATTTCGAACGTGAGCGCGTATCACTCTCATTGAAGGCGACACAGGAAGATCCATGGCAAGCATTTGCTCGCACACATGCAATCAACCAAGTTGTTCCAGGTGAAGTTACAAAGCTAGTTCCATTCGGTGCATTCATTCGTGTATTCGAAGGAATCGAAGGCTTAGTTCACATTTCAGAGTTGGCAGAACGCCACGTAGAAATTCCAGAACAAGTTGTTCAAGTTGGTGACGAGCTATTCGTAAAGATTATTGATATTGATCTAGAGCGTCGTCGCATCTCACTTTCATTGAAGCAAGCTAACGAAGGTCACGAAGTAGAAATCGAAGCTTTCGATCCAACCCAATATGGAATGGCTGCTCGCTATGACGCAGAAGGAAACTTCATTTATCCTGAAGGTTTCGATGCTGATTCTCAAGAATGGCGTCCGGGATTTGAAACCCAACGCGAAGAATGGGAACGTCAATATGCAGAAGCGCAATCACGCTTCATGGCACACCGTAAGCAGAAGGAAGAAGCGAAAGCTGCTGACGCTGCTGCCGGAGATGCACCAGCTGCAGAAGCTGCCGCTGAATAAGAAAATAGCGTTGAGGGCCCTGACTTCGGTCGGGGCCCTTTTCATTTCTCCACGAACATTAAAAGATAAGATTCCAGCGTGATAAAGGTTGCCCTTACTGGCGGAATAGGTTCCGGGAAATCTGCTGCTGGTGATTTCTTTGAGGACTTAGGCGCTGTTGTAGTGGACGCCGATCAATTAGCTCGTGAAGTTATCGAGCGCGGCACTGATGGTTTTGATGATTTAGTAGCAACCTTTGGTGATGAGGTTTTAACAAATGGAATTCTTGATCGCAGAAAATTGGGAGATATAGTTTTTAAAGATCCTGATGCACTTGCCAAGCTAGAAGAAATTATCCATCCCAGAGTTGCGAGTGAATTCGAAGCAATAGTTGAATCCTCGCCGATGGATTCGGTAATTGTTTATCAAATTCCAATTCTGGTCGAAACCCAGGCTAAAGACCGATTTGATTTTGTTATAACCGTCGAGGCTTCAATCGAGAATCGAATCGCCAGGTTAAAGAGCCGTGGCATGAAGGGTTACGAGATAGATGCCCGTCTTGCGGCACAAGCGAGCGATGAAGAGCGCGCCAAAATTGCGGATGCTGTGTTCAATAATGATGGCGATCTTGACCAATTACTTCGGCAATGCGAGAACATTTATGAAGATGTTCTATTGCCCAGAGCTAAAGCAAGCGCCGATTAATCGATGCGTCCAATTACCGACTTGCAACGCAAAGTAAATCCATTCGAAGTTATTAGTGATTACATCCCATCTGGCGATCAGCCCAAAGCGATAGCCGAACTTGCCTCGCGGATAAATAAAGGTGAATCCGATGTAGTGCTATTGGGCGCTACTGGTACCGGTAAATCTGCAACAACTGCTTGGTTAATTGAGAAACTACAACGCCCGACACTTGTCTTGGCACCAAATAAAACTTTGGCGGCGCAATTAGCAAATGAGTTCCGGGAATTGATGCCTAATAATGCCGTCGAATACTTTGTTTCATATTACGACTATTACCAGCCAGAAGCCTATGTCCCACAGACCGATACTTTTATCGAAAAAGATAGCTCCGTTAATAGTGAGGTAGAAAGGTTGCGCCACTCAGCTACAAATTCGCTGCTAACCAGACGCGATGTAATTGTTGTTGCAACAGTTTCATGCATTTATGGACTTGGTACTCCGCAAGAATACGTAGACCGCATGATCAAACTTCAAGTCGGTGAATCAATTGAGCGCAATAAATTACTCCGTAAATTTGTGGATATTCAATATAAAAGAAATGACATGGCCTTCGAGCGCGGTACCTTCAGGGTTCGTGGTGACACAATAGAAATTATTCCAATGTACGAAGAATTAGCACTTCGAATCGAAATGTTTGGCGATGAGATTGAACGTATTACAACGCTGCATCCACTCACTGGCGAGATTATTCGTGATGAGACCGAGATGTATATCTTCCCGGCCAGCCATTATTCAGCGGGACCAGAAACTATGGAACGCGCAATTAGCGCAATCGAAATCGAAATGGAAAGCAAGGTTGACGAGTTCGAACGGTCAAACAAATTACTGGAAGCCCAGCGGATTCGGATGCGAACAACATTCGATATCGAGATGATGCGCCAGCTTGGTTTCTGTTCTGGAATTGAAAACTATTCGAGACATATTGATGGACGTGGTGCGGGGTCGCCACCTAATTGCTTGCTCGATTATTTTCCAGAGGATTTTCTGGTTGTAATAGATGAATCGCACGTAACGGTTCCGCAAATTGGTGCAATGTATGAAGGAGATGCTTCTCGAAAGCGCACGCTGGTTGAACACGGATTCCGTCTTCCATCAGCAATGGATAACAGGCCGCTTCGGTTCGCCGAGTTCATCGAGCGAAAAGGTCAGACTGTTTATCTATCTGCAACGCCCGGAAAGTATGAACTTGAGAAGACTGGTGGAGAATTTGTTGAACAAGTCATCCGCCCAACTGGATTGGTTGATCCACAAATTGTTGTTAAGCCGATCAAGGGGCAGATTGACGATTTGGTTTACGAGATTAATCTTCGCTCGGCCAAGAATGAGCGAATCTTGGTTACAACTTTAACTAAAAAGATGTCGGAAGATTTAACTGATTATTTGATGGGATTGGGTATTCGAGTCCGTTATCTGCATTCAGAAGTAGATACGCTTCGAAGAGTTGAGCTTTTGCGAGAACTTCGATCTGGCGAATATGACGTGCTAATCGGTATCAATCTTCTTCGTGAAGGTTTAGATTTACCAGAAGTTTCACTTGTAGCGATTTTGGATGCAGATAAGCAGGGGTTCTTGCGTTCTGCGACATCTCTAATTCAAACCATTGGTCGCGCGGCTCGAAATGTTTCTGGTGAAGTGCATATGTATGCCGACAGCATTACTCCTGCAATGGCTCAGGCGATTGATGAAACAAATCGCAGACGTGCAAAACAGGTTGCCTACAACACCGAACATGGAATCGACCCGACTCCGTTGCGCAAGAAGATTGCCGATATTACTGATCTCATTACGAAAGAAGCAGAGGATACCGAGGGCTTAAGTTCTAAGGTCCCTTCTTCGGGAATCAGGAATTCAGGGCATTCTCTGCCAAGACAAGAGTTGATTGGTCTCATAGAATCCCTCACTGACCAAATGAAATTAGCAGCAAGCGATCTCTCCTTTGAACTTGCTGCCAGATATCGAGATGAAATTAGAGAGCTCAAGAAAGAGCTTCGCGGAATGGAAGAGGCGGG
>CANKCX010000111.1 GCA_947480375.1 Actinomycetota bacterium | reverse complement strand
GCCTAGATTGTGCGAGCGATTGAAAATCCGCGATCAACAAAGATGCTCTGACCCGATATGCCGGTATTCAAATTTGAACCGAACATGTAAACGCTATTTGCAACATCAACCGGAGTAGCAAGTTGGCCGCCAGGTGTTTGGCCAAGAACATTTGCTACTTGTTCTGGTGAAAGCGTGCGCGCAACCATTGGGCTATTTACGATTCCGGGAAGGATTCCATTCACCAGAATTTTTTTCTGGCGACCAAGATCAACAGCGAGTGAACGAACTAAGCCACCGACTGCAGCCTTGGTAACTGAATATGCGAATTTTTCTTGACGTGTGAATTGCTCCCAGAGCGAGCTCAAGATGACAACTTTGCCACCTTCGTTGATTGCATTAGCACCCATAAGAGTTGAAATACTTTCAGCGATTACCGTGATGTTTGCTTCAAATAGCTCGTTTAACTCTTTGGTACCGGTCTGCATTGCAGAACCATTTACATTGGCGCCTTGGGCAAAGACCACTGAATCAAAGCTCTTTGCGGCAATGACCGCATCTGTAAGCGGCAGTTGAATATCACAATCGTTAACAACCTTGCGAACAGCGCAGGTGACATCCCATTTTTCACTGCGGTACTTTTCAAGGATTGCGCCACCGAGAGTTCCGGTGGAACCGAAGATTAAAAGATTAGGCATCTATTATTTTTCGAAACCATATCGGGTCAGCATTGAATATCCGATAGATGCGCGGCGAACACGTTCGCGAGCAGTGGATTCAACAACACCTTGGATATGAGTTCCGGATGGATAAAGTCCTGGAGAATTTCGAACAGTGAACTTTAGATAGATAGGTGCAGCAACGCGAACCAAATCTGCAACTTCATAGTGGCGAACTGGGCCACCGAAATCATCTGGGCCTTCAACATAAACATCGACTGGCACATCTACTTGCGCGCGGATTGCCGCAATTTGTTGCAGTGAAAGATCAGTTGCAAGGTTCAAAGTTGATGCACCCATTGAAACCATAAGGGCTGCGGTAGCTGGGTTGTTGCAAGGCATTGCAACTGAAGTCTTAAGAATGAAATCACTTGGCAGATCGCCATTGCGCTTTGCATCTCCCAAAACTTTAAGTAGACCCATATCGCCAACAAGTACTGAACGAATTCCAAGATCTGCGCCATGGAGCACATCTTCAACTGCATAACGAAGTTGATCACCACCGCGAAGTGTTGGGTTTGCAACGCCACCAGCAGATGAGAGAACTTGCTTTCCGATATCCCATGATGCGCGTGGCCCGACGAATAAACAGACTTCAATGTTCTCACTCTTACCGATTGCGACCATCTCTTTAATTTCAGTGTCGGTCTGCATCATGATTCCAGAGCCTTGTGAAATACGGGCGACGGGCAACTTATATTTCTTAGCTTCTTCAAGCACGACCTTGAACGCAGCTGGGCCTTCGACAGATGGAATTTCAATCTTCCAACGTGAACCATCAGCAAAACGCTTGCTTGATTCAGGTAAACCATCAGCATCAGCACTTTGGATGCCCTGCTTTGAAAGAAGTGAAATTGATTTCTTCATTGGGCCTTGGGCATCGCGAGTTGATGGCCAGTTACTTGATTCGGTCATTTCATTCCTTCTTATTGGTTTTAGGTTGGTTTTAGGTTAGTTAGTAATTAGTTGGGAAAAAGAGTTGGTGCGACACCTGGAACTTTTGGTGTGCAGATAAAGGTCTTGCCCCAATCCTCGCCAGCATCTGCGACGCCATCGTGAGCTGAAGTAATAATCATTTGTTCAAACTTTGGACCAACGAAAGCTGCGCTTGTAACCATAGGTACCGGCATCTTAATTTCATCGGTGATGTTGAAATCTTTATCGAAGCGTCGCATGCAAGATCCGCTCCAGAACGCTACCCAAATTCCATCTTCGGAATCGATACACATTCCATCTGGCAAACCTTGGGAATCATCGGTTACGCGCCAGCGCACCTTGCGATTTGAAATCTCGCCATCTGCGTAATCAAAGGTGTCGATAGATTTTGCAAGAGTGTCGATGTAATACATGGTCTTGCCATCGGCCGACCAAGCAAGCCCGTTGCTTAACCAGACGCCATCTAAAACTTTTGTTAATTTTGCGCCACTCTTATCGAGACGATAGAGACCACAAGCACTTACATTCTCGGCCCATCCATAAGGCATATTTCCTAAAAATAGGTGGCCATCTGGCGCAACCTTCGCATCATTCCAGCGATGTGGAAATGGTGGAACTGATCCATCTGCATCTGCCAAGGTGGGTAACTTTGTAATAGAGCCATCTGGATTTTTACGTACTGGGCCATTTGCAGTACCAAGAATTTCGGAGCCATCTGCAGTTGGGATAACAAAGCCAACATGTTCTTCAGTTTGATAGGAGCTCGTTGCACCTGTTTTTAAATTTCGCTTGTGAACTAATTTGCCCATGATGTCGACCCACAAAATATCTGAGTTATCGGGGCCGATGGCTACCGGGCCTTCGCCAACCTGACAACGGCGTTCGTCCCAAACTTTAAGATTGAAGTCATGACTCATACGGGCACTATAAACGATGGGGCTAGTGGTCTACTATGAGTTATTGCATAAATTTAAATAATGAGACGGAGAATTCAGATCCAATGGCTGCTTCAAACTTAACAAATTTTGCTGGTCAAGTTGTTTTAGTAACGGGCGCTGCTAGTGGAATCGGTAAGGCGACTGCGCAATTAATCGCAGAACGCGATGGAACCATCGTCGCTCTCGACCTAAACGAGGAAGGTCTAAAGGCCACTGTCGCAGAAATTACTGCAGCCGGCGGCAAGGCAAGTTACAAGGTCTTGGATGTCTCCTCACAATCAGGAGTAAAGAAAGTTGTCGCCGAAATCTTGGCCGAACACGGCCAGATTCATGCGCTCGCAAATTCTGCAGGCATTTCAGGACCAACTGGTAAGCCAGTTGAAGAAGTCGAATGGGCAGCATTCCAAAAGACAATTGAAATTAATTTGTACGGAACCGTTTGGTTGACCCAAGAACTTATGCCATCAATGAAGGCAAATAAATATGGTCGCATTGTTCACCTGGCATCAATCGCAGGTAAAGAAGGTAACCCTGGAATGTCGGCATACAACGCATCAAAGGCTGGCGTAATTGGTTTTGTAAAAGGTGTAGCAAAAGAGTGTGCAACATTTGGCATCACAATTAATGCGGTTGCACCTGCCGTTATTCGCACACCAATCAATGAAACAGTTGCACCAGATGTTCAGGCATATATGGTTTCTAAGATTCCAGTTGGTCGCCTTGGCGAACCAAATGAAGTTGCCGAAATTATCGCCTTTGCTGCATCCAAGGCTTGTTCATTCACAACTGGCTTCACCTTCGATATCTCAGGTGGCCGGGCTACTTACTAATGAACGATCTGATTTCTGGCGTCTGTCCGGTACTAAGCGTTCCATTTACTGAATCCGGTGAAGTTGATTATGAAAGTTTTGAATCTCTTGTTAAGTGGATTATTTCCCTTGATGCCAAATCAGTTCTCTTCTTCGGTGTTGCAAGTGAGAACATCAAGTTAACCGATCCCGAGCGTTATAAGTTATTAGAGATACTGCTTGAAACACGTAAAGGTTCTGACTTAAAAGTTATTGCATCAGTTGCAGATCATTCATCCGAACTCGCAGTAAAGCGTGCTCGGGATTATGAGGCGATGGGCGCAGATTTAATCAATATCTTGCCACCTTCATTCTTTAATCCAAGTGCAGAACAAATTCGCTTCCACCTGGCACAAATTTTGGCTGCAGTAAAGATTCCAGTTGTAATTCAGCATCTTCCGCAAGGTGGAGCCTCTGCTGATGTTGCAGATCTATTGACCCTGGCTGATG
>CANKCX010000110.1 GCA_947480375.1 Actinomycetota bacterium | reverse complement strand
TGCGCAAAGTTTGGCACAAGGTGGGTGGTACCGCGGTGGATTTCTCACCGTCCCTCCAAATTAACTTGAGAACAGAAGTTTTCTAGTTTTAATTTGAGAGGCGACTTAAATGGCAACGATTAAATCATTAGCACCGCAAATTGATTTACCTGCGGTCGAACACCAGATCCTCTCATTCTGGGAAACCCAAGAAATTTTTAAGAAAACAATTAGTGCGCGTGATGGTCAACCTTCATGGACTTTTTATGAAGGACCTCCGACAGCTAATGGCAAGCCAGGAACGCACCACATTGAAGCTCGAGTATTTAAGGATCTCTTCCCTCGTTACCAAACCATGAAGGGTAATCAAGTCATCCGCAAAGCTGGTTGGGATTGCCATGGTCTGCCGGTAGAAATCGCAGTAGAGAAGCAACTTGGATTTAATGGCAAGGGCGATATCGAAAAGTATGGCATCGCAAAATTTAATGATGAATGTCGAATTTCAGTACAAGAACATGTTGGCGAATTCACGGCAATGACAAGGCGCATGGGCTTCTGGGTGGATTTTGATGAAGCTTATTGGACCATGTCTAGCGAATATGTAGAAAGCGTTTGGTGGTCCCTGCAACAGATCTGGAAGAAGGGCCTACTCGTTCAAGATTATCGAGTTGCACCTTACTGCCCTCGTTGCGGTACTGGTTTATCTGATCACGAACTTTCGCAAGGTTATGAAACCATAAAAGATCAATCGGTCTATGTTCGTTTTCCTGCTACTTCCGGAAAATTGGCCGAATTAAATGCAAGCCTGCTGGTTTGGACTACAACCCCATGGACCTTGGTTTCAAATACCGCGGTCGCTGTGAACCCGAAGATTGAATATCAGGTTGTTGAAATTACTACTGATGAAAAACTAGAGAGATTAGTTGTTGCCGCAAATCTTGCAGGAATTCTCGGCGAAGACCGAAAGGTAATTGCCACATTTACTGGCGCCGAATTGGAACACATTAAATATGCGCCACCTTTAGATATCGTTGAGATTCCCGACGCTCATTACATTGTTTTGGCTGATTATGTAACAGTCGAAGATGGAACCGGATTAGTTCACCAATCCCCCGCATTTGGTGCAGATGACTTTGCGGTCTGTCGCAAATACGGACTTCCGGTTGTAAATCCAATTGCACCTGATGGACATTTCTTGGCTGACTTAAAATTAATTGGCGGCACCTTCTTCAAGGATGCAGATAAACCATTAATCAAAGAGCTTAAGAACGCTGGCTTACTTTTCAAGCAACAGCAATACGAACATTCATATCCACATTGCTGGCGTTGCCACACCGCGCTTATGTATTACGCCCAACCATCTTGGTATATCCGCACCACAGAAATAAAAGAGGCACTGCTTCGTGAGAATGCCAAAACCGATTGGCACCCAGAAACCATTAAGACTGGTCGCTACGGTGATTGGTTAAATAACAATATTGACTGGGCAATTTCAAGAAATCGTTATTGGGGAACGCCACTTCCAATTTGGCGCTGTGAAAACAAACATGAGATCTGCGTTGGCTCACTTGCCGAGTTGGGAAAGCTGGCTGGCGCTGATATTTCTAATACCGATCCACATCGCCCATTTGTAGATGACATCTCATTTAAGTGTGATCAATGCGCAGAAATTATGTATCGAACCCCTGAAGTTATTGACTGCTGGTTTGATTCTGGTGCAATGCCATTTGCGCAATGGGGTTATCCGCACAAAGCTGGTTCTGCCGAAAAGTTTGCGGCTTCATATCCCGCTGATTTTATTTGTGAAGCGATTGATCAGACTCGTGGCTGGTTCTACACGTTAATGACAATTGGAACTTTGGTCTTTGATAAGAGTTCTTACGAAACAGTTCTCTGCCTTGGCCATATTCTCGATAAAGATGGCCGCAAGATGAGCAAGCACCTAGGAAATGTCTTAGAGCCAATGCCACTAATGGATCAACATGGTGCGGACGCTGTTCGTTGGTACATGCTTGCCGCTGGTTCACCATGGAGCGCTCGTCGAGTTGGACACGACGCAATCTCTGATGTTGTTCGAAAGACCCTGCTTACCTATTGGAACACAGTCTCTTTCTTTACCTTGTATGCCAAGGCTTCTGATTTCAAATTAACCGGAATCTCTGAAAGCTCATCAACTATGGACCGCTGGATTCTCTCTGAATTAAATGCCTTGGTCGCCAAAGTTGATATCGCATACGCCGGTTACGATTCACAAACCGCCGGATCGCTTATCGGTGAGTTCATCGATGATCTATCTAATTGGTACGTACGCAGATCGCGCCGAAAGTTTTGGGATGGCGATAACGCTGCACTCAATACGCTTTACCACTGTCTAAAAGAATTGACTCTGGTTATGGCACCGATGGTTCCCTTCATAACTGAACATGTCTGGCAAGAGATGATTCGAAACCTTGAACCTCAAGAATTTGAATCAGTGCACTTAGCTAATTTCCCAGTTAGTGACGCATCTGCTATCGATGAGAAACTATCTAAATCGGTTCGCCTTTCTCGCCGACTTGTAGAGCTTGGCCGTGCTGCACGCGCCGAATCAAAGGTAAAAATTCGTCAACCACTGGCACGTGCACTTGTAGCGGCAAATGGCTGGAATGAAATGAATGCCGAAATTCGCTCGCATATATCTGATGAATTAAATGTTCAGAGCCTTGATGAAATTGCATCGGCCGGTGCTGATCTAGTTAGCATCTCGGTTAAAGCAAACTTCAGAACGATTGGCGCTAAGTACGGTGCTGATGTTCAGGCAATCGCTAAGGCAATTAATGATTCAAATCATGGCGAACTCGTCGCAGGACTTCGAAATTCTGGAAGTGCAGAACTTGCATATGGAAATAACCAGAAGGCCGTAATAGACCTTGAAGACTTAGTTGTGACCGAAACTCCTAAAGCAGGTTGGTCTGTCTCTAGCCACAATGGCGAGAGCGTTGCACTTGATCTTGCGCTGACCCCAGAATTAATCGAGGCCGGACTTGTACGTGAAGTTATTCGGGCAATTCAGGAAGAGCGGAAACAATCAGGCTTTGAAATTAGTGACCGGATCTTGGTTCGTTGGGGCGCTAATCCTGACGTAAGCGCAGCGATGGCTAAAAACCTTGATGCAATTGGTGAAGAGACACTTGCTACAAACTTTGAGAACGTTGCAGACAAGAGCGATGATTCAAATGAACTTGGGCTTTGGTTAGAACTATCTGTAACTAAATAGTTTTAATTAAAGGCTATTTGCAACTGTTGAGAGCACACTTGACAAGAGCTGTGCGCCAAAAAAGATAACTATGAATGAGAGATCCAGTGCGACTGGCCCTAGTCGAAGTGGTGGCACAAATCTGCGTACAAAATTTACGACGGGATCTGTAATTGCATAAATAAATTCTGCGATTGCAAGAACAATTCCACGTGGGCGCCAACTTGAAGCAAAGATTCGGACGTAATCAAGAATCAATCTGCCTACCATCGCCAAAATAAATATATTTAGCGCAGTATGCAATAAGTCAAATAGAAGACCCAATTAAATATCAGCTCTGGTTGAAGAAGCTTGCTTGTGCTGCAGCGTTCTTATCTTCATTGCTAACGTTTACATTTTGTGGTGTTAGCAAGAAAACCTTCGAAGTAATTCGTTCGATTTTTCCGAAGTGACCAAAAACTAAACCTGATGCAAAATCGATCATGCGTTTGCGCTCTGACTCTTCCATGTCGCTTAGGTTCATGATTACTGGTTGCCCATTGCGATAGTGCTCGCCGATTCCACGAACATCGCTATACATTCTTGGGTGCAGAGTAATGATGTGCTCGACTACTGGGCTCTCTTGAACTGGTGCTACCGCTGTGACGCGTGGTGCACTTCGAAGATATGAAGGAGCTGCCGCTTCTACAAC
>CANKCX010000109.1 GCA_947480375.1 Actinomycetota bacterium | reverse complement strand
TTTGCCTTCTTAAGAAGTGCAAGAGGTGCCTTTGGATCTAGTGATGCATAACCAATTGCATCTGGCTTTGAATCGATAGCAGCTTGTAGTTGTTCTAGTTGCTTATCAACCATTGACTCTGATTCTGGACCAACGAAAGTAATCTTTGCGTTAAGTGCCTTACCAGCTTGTTCAGATCCTGTGCGTACTGCTTGCCAGAATTGGTGTTGGAAACCTTTTGAAACCATTTGAATGTTGAGGGTCTTGTCAGCTGCGTTAACTGCTGATCCTGTACCAACAACTAGTGCCATTGCTGAAGCAGCGGCAACAAGAGTTAGAACTTTCTTCATTTATTTCCTTTCGAAAGCAGCGGAATCGCTGTAGCCGAACCCTACAAAAGATGTGCCAGTTGCGTCTATGCGGATTAGGTAAATACAGCCCAAATCGAGCCATTGTTACCCAATCGTTATTCGGGGGGTGATTCTCAGGCGAGGTTATAAGCAGAAATCGCGGTTTTACTCCAGAAGTACTCACCCTCGCTTGGGGAGAAATCTTTGGTTAATTCTTCAGCCAACATAACGACCTGGGAATAAGTGCCACCCAGCGTTGCAACCGGCCAATCTGATCCGTACATCAATCGTTGCGGTGTAAATATTTCAATTAAATGATCTGCGTATGGTTTGAAATCTTCTGTCTTCCAGTCATACCACTTTGCTTCAGTAACTAAACCAGAAACTTTACAAACAACATTCGGGAATGATGCAAGCTGCGTCATTAAAGATTTCCAAGGTTCCATTACGCCCTGAGCAATTACCGGTTTAGAAATATGATCCATAATAAATTGCACATCAGGACAGGCCTTAACAAGTTCAACTGCGCCTGCAAGTTCGGCGGTCTTACTTAATAAATCATAGGCAATTCCAAATTCACCAAGCTTGCGAACGTTCGCAATTGTTTCAGGTTTACCCAAGTAATTTGAATCAGGGTGATCCTGCGCGATATCTCTAATGCTCTTCAAATAATTAGCACCAGGTAAATCTAGGTAAACCTTTAGATGTTCAATTGCATCAGGAGCATCAATCTGCAACCAACCAACAACACCTGCGATAAGTGAATCACTTTGGGCTAGTTCAAGAAGTTCTGGAGTTTCGGCATAATCTGTAACAGTTTGAACTAATACAGTTTTATCAATTCCATGACCCGCAATTGCCTCACGTAAATCTGACATCGAAAAATTTCGACGAATTGGTTGCATGGCATCGCCAGTAATCCAACCCTGATCGCGAACTGAAAGATCCCAGATGTGATGATGTGAATCGATACGCATATTTATCCCTGAGCAACAATATTATTTAGTGGTTTGCCATCTGCAAGCAGTGCTAGTTGAGATTCAACTAATTTGCGACCACGAGGTTCGAAGGCAGTTGAATTTCCGCCAACATGTGGAACAAGCAGCAGATTCTTCGCACTCCAAAGTGGATGCCCAGCTGGCAATGGTTCAGGATCAGTAACGTCGAGCGCGGCATGCAATCTGCCGGAATTTAATTCGGCAATAAGTGCTTCGGTTTCAATTATTGGACCGCGTGCAACATTGACAATCAACGCGCCATCTTTCATCTTTGCTAATCGCTCTTTGTTAAACATATGTCTAGATTCATCTGTAAGTGGAAGAATCAAAATTACGATATCTAAATTAGGAAGATGTTTATCAAGTTCATCAATCTTTATCGAACCATCACGACCAGATTTCGAGAAACTTGTTACGGTTACATCAAAACCAGAGAGATTCTTAACTACTTGCTTACCGATTGACCCAAAGCCAATGACGCCAATTTTGCTATCCGATAGCGAGGTAAATCTGCGGTGATTCCAAGTGCCGGCAACCTGATCGCGAATGAACTCTGGAAAACCGCGACGTGAAGCAAGTGCAAGACCTACTGCGAGTTCTGCGGTGGAAGCATCATGAACTCCACTTGCGTTGCACAGCGTTAGGCCTGGTCTTACATATGCAAGGGCATCGTCATAACCGGCATTTGGCATCTGCAAAACTTCAAGGTTTGGCATCTTTGCTGCATATGCAAGTGCAGTTGCACCACCCATATAAGAAGGAACATAGAAATTAATAGTTGAGAGATCTGAAGAATCAAGTGGAAAATCTTCAGGAGAGTGCAAGGTGACGCCTTGCGGTGCCTTTAAATCTGACCACTGCGTCCACGCCACTATCTTGCTCATCAATTAACGCCTCTCTGGAATTACTTCAACGGTATTGGTTAATTTACCAACACCTGCAACATCTATTTCAACTACATCGTTGGCCTCAAGTGAGATATCAAGTGGCGGAACTATGCCGGTACCTGTTGAAAGAATTACGCCATGTGGAAAGTCCTGGCATCTAAATAAATAGGAAACTAGATCTTCAAGCGTGCGATTAAGCGAACCTAGTGATGTTTGCGCCTCCCAGGCAATTGCAGAGCCGCGAAGAATTTTCGCTTTTATCGTCATTTCAGCTGCACTTGGTGCAAGCCAAGCTGGTGTTATGTCCGGACCAATTGCGGTCGAGCCGATATAAATTTTTGCCTGCGAAAGATAGAGCGGGTTCTCGCCTTCGATTGTCCGCGCGGTCATGTCATTGCAAATGGAATATCCAATAATTTCGCGATGCTTATTTATATATATTGCGACTTCAGGTTCTGGCACTGAAGCATCTGAATCAAATCGAATCCCAACTGGCGAATTTGTGCCGCGTGCTCGGACTGCATTTGATTTAAAGAAAAGTTCTGGTCGGTCGGCTTCATAAACTCGCTGATAAACATCCGGTACGCCGCTCTCTTCTTTGCGGGCATCGCGCGAGCGAAGATATGTAACACCTGCGCCCCACAATTCAATCTCAGGTGAAATTGGCGCAGTTAGTTCACCGGTAATTAAATCTGAAGTATTGCCTACTGCGGTTTTCAATTCCGAAAGAGTTAAATGCATTGCCTGAGTCAAGGTTGGGATATTTGGTACAGCCGCATGCCCTGATGCAGTCGTGACTGCGAATTGATAATTATTTGCCGCAGTTTTTAAGATAGAAAATTTCAATTTCGATCCAATCTAATCCAAATGGAATTTCTCGGGAATTGTTAACCACCATTGGCCATTTTCAACTTCTGGAACCGGGTTTTGCATGGGGCCGGTAATTTTCCACCATCTTTGAGTTTCAGGATCAGCTGCAATTCTTGCCATGTCCGCATCGTAATCATCGCCGGTATATTCCATATAAGAGAAGAGCAGATGTTCGTAACGATAAATTGAAAAGTTTTGAACGTTTGCACTTTTCAGCATAGATAAAACACTTGGCCAAACTTCCTCATGAATGCGCTCGTATTCGACGATATCTTTTGGTTTGATGCCAACAACTTGGGCAATTCGCTTCACTGCCATTACGGGATCCTCTCGATTAGTTTTGCATCTTCTAATTGCGCCCAGATATCTGATGGAAGTTCTGCATCAAAATCTGCAATATTTGAAAGTAATTCCTTACTATTTCGAGATCCGGTTAATACCGAAGTAACAGCTGGATGGCGAAGCGGGAATTGCAGGGCTGCTGCGGTCAGCGGGATTCCTCGTTCTTTAAGAAAGTCACCAATTGCTTGGGCTCGCTTAATGATTTCATCAGAAGCAGGAAGGTATTCAAAAGTTGCGCCAGGTTTTGGATCTGCTAAAACTCCTGAATTGAATACGCCACCGATTGTTATGTCGACCTTACGTTCTAATGCAAGCGGGAATAATTCATTTTGCGCACTTTGGTCTAATAACGTGTAACGACCAGCTATAAGTGCAAGATCTAAATCAACCTCTTTTATAATTGCCATTTCCTTTCCTGGTTTTTGTAAATTGAATAACAACAGGAGCAGATGATGTCCAAAGCAAATGAACCACAAGTAGGCGGCGCAAGAGTTAAGCGCGGCATG
>CANKCX010000108.1 GCA_947480375.1 Actinomycetota bacterium | reverse complement strand
TCCTGGTGGGTCTGCCACCGACTACGCATATAACGCAGAATCCATAGTCTCTAAAGAAATTAATGACAGGTACGACATCATTGGTTTTGATCCGAGAGGAATAAATAATTCACAACCAATTCGCTGCCTCACCAATAGCGAAGAAGACGAATTCTTAGATGCCGGTACAACTCGGAACAACGCCGCTGAAATAGCGGATTTAGTGGCTATTTCTAAGAGTTTTGCCGAGAAATGCGCAAAAGCTGCTGGCTCCAAACTCGGTCATTACAGCACACTTGAAACCGCTAAAGATTTAGAAATTCTTCGAATTTTACTTGGTGAACCGAAATTAAATTATCTGGGTAAAAGTTATGGCACTTACTTAGGCACTATTTACGCAGCTTTGTATCCTAATTCGGTTGGTCGTTTTGTATTAGATGGAGCAGTGGCTCCCAAGATTTCACTTCGGGATCAAGAATTAGCGCAAGCGATTGGTTTTGGAGAAGCTTTAAACAACTATTTAGCCAGCCAGAAGAAATATACAATCGGAGATATTACGAAATTTATTAAGCAATCCGAAGTGAATCCACTTACAGATGTAAATTCTAGAAAAGCCACGCAATCCCTAATCGTGACTGCAATCGCACAATCTTTATATAACCAAAGTTCTGGCTGGCCACAATTAACGTCGGCGCTAAATCAGGCAATTTTAAAGAAGAATCCAGAGAAGATTCTTGAGTTGGCCGATCAATATAACAGCCGTGATTCTTCCGGAAATTATTACAGCAATCAGAATGATATTTCGATAATGATTACATGTTTAGATTGGCAAGAGCAGCGCTCGGTAGAAGATATGAGTAAAGACCAAGTTGCCTTTGCGCAAAAATCTCCGGTGTTCGGCCCATATTTAAGTTTCGCAGGATTGCCTTGCAAATATTGGAAAGCAGAACCAAAGCTTCCTAAAGTTTCACTTACAAAAATTGATACATCACCAATCTTGATAATTGGAGTTACAAAGGATCCCGCCACTCCATATAAGTGGGCCAAGACTCTTGCTGCAGCATTTACAAATTCGCAGCTCATAACGCTAAATGGCGAAGGCCATACCGGCCATGGCCGGGGTAATAAATGCGTCGATACAGCGGTGGATACCTACTTTTTAACGGGAAAATCTAGCCCGGGCAGCCTAATTTGTAGCCAAAGTGGTAATTAGCACCATTTGTTATACGGCATTATTTCCCCATGCGCTTAGACCACGTCTCATATGTAACGTCACATGATCAACTAGCTGACACAGTTCAACGTCTTGGTTCACGCCTCGGTAGCACTTTCGTTGATGGCGGAGTTCACCCAAGATTCGGAACTCGTAACTTCACATTGCCACTACAAAATGGACATTACTTAGAAGTTGTCTGCCCACTAGATCATCCAGCTGCTGATTCATCACCTTTCGGTAAGGCAGTTTCAAAGCGCGCGGCAGAAGGCGGCGGTTGGTTAACTTGGGTTTTAGCAAGCGATGATATTTCACCAATTGAATCTCGACTTGGTCGACCTGCAGTTCAAGGTCACCGCACAAAGCCAGATGGCAATGATTTATCTTGGAAGCAAATTGGTATTTTAGAATTACTTACAGATAAGCAACTGCCATTCTTTATTCAGTGGCTAACTCTTGAACATCCTTCAACAGATGGCAAAGCTATTTCAAAGATTGTTAAAGTTGAGATTGCTGGAGACGCCAAGACAATTTCAGATTGGATTGGTTCTGATCTTGAAAAAGCAATCGGAAGCGATATTGAAGTTGAATGGGTAGATGCATCTGCAAATGATGGAGACACCGGAATCGTTGCAATTCATTTAGCAACTCCAACCGGAACTGTTCGCGTAGATTAATTAAGGTATTCACTCGCGCCTCTGTGGCTCAGTGGTAGAGCAGCTCATTCGTAACGAGCAGATCGTCGGTTCGATCCCGACCAGGGGCTCCACACGGAAGTGAAAACAAGAGAACGAGAGGTTGATTGTGCGACTTAAACTCTCAATACTTCTCGCCAAATTAGCAGGAACCCTTTCTAGAATTATTCTTCGTAAATCAGGTGAAACAATTCCTGGCCGCGTTCTATTAGCGCTCTACCCAAAGGCAATTTCAGAGCTGGCTAAAGGGCGCAAAATCATTTGTATTTCTGGAACAAATGGCAAAACCTCAACAACCAAGGCACTAGTCAGTGCTATTTCTAAATTGGGAAGTGTGACAACAAGCCCTTCCGGTTCTAATTTGGATCGCGGCGTAGCGGCTGCGCTGATGAAAAAAACCGAATACGCCGTATTAGAAGTAGATGAATTACATCTTGCGCGCATTATCGAAGAAGCAAAACCGAAGATAGTTCTACTACTCAATTTAACGCGCGATCAACTGCACAGAATGCACGAAGTTAAGCGGGTTGCAGATAGATGGGCAAAATCGGCAGCAACCGCACCCGAAACAATTTTTGTAGGCGATATCGATGATCCATTTGTGGCACATGCTTTAGCATCAGCGGCACAGAAAATCGGGGTCTCATTTGGCGGGCGCAGACATCTAGATGGCGCAGTCTGCCCAAGTTGTGGAATTTATCTGAAATGGAATCGCGATAATTACAAATGTGTATGCGGACTTACAAATACAAATCCTGATGAGTTATTCGAATCAGGTTCAGCTGCTTATAGAAATGCAACCCTTGCAAATGTCACCGGAAAAATTCTTGGCGCAAAAGCAATTGAAATAGTTGAACGTGCCCTGGAACGAAGTGTCGATCGAGAATACAAAGGCGTTAAGGCAAATATTCGTTTGACCAAGAATCCTGCATCATGGAGCGAGGCACTTCAATCCGTAACTGGAGATGAAGTCATCCTGATTGTAAACGCAAGAGAAGTAGATGGAATTGATACCTCTTGGCTCTGGGATATTTCCTTCAAATCGCTTTCTGGTAAACGCATTGTTGTTTGCGGAGAACGCGCGCTAGATATTGCATATCGCCTGCATGTTGAAGGTATAGAAGCAGAGATAGTCTCTAACTTCGAAGCCGCAATTACTAAGTTTCCTAAGAATTCGCAGGTGCATGTCCTAGCTGCATACACCGCGTTTCATGAGTTGGTGAATTCATGAGCCAGATAAGAATTGTAAGAATTCATAATGAATTACTTGGAACATATGGCGATCAAGGTAATGCTGAAGTTCTAGCTTTCCGTGCGAAATTTCACGGAATCACAACAACAATTATTGATGTGGGTTACAACGATCCACTTCCAACTAATGGCGACATTTATTTATTAGGTGGCGCAGAAGATGCTGCACAACTGCTTAGTCTTGAAGCGCTACAGCGGGGAGACAATCTAAATATCCTGAATTTTGCACTCGAACGCGGAGCGGTAATTCTCGCGGTATGCGCAGGTTTTCAAATAATTGGAAATACATTCTGGGCAGCTGGCGCTGAGGTAAATGGTCTTGGCTTACTTGATGTAGCAAGCGTTCCTGGCGATAAGCGTTTTGTTGGAGATATCAAAACAACTTCGACTGTTTTGGGATTTGAATTAACAGGTTTCGAGAACCACATGGGCCGCACAATTCTTGGTCCAACTGCGCAACCGTTTGGCAAGGTTGTCACTGGTAAAGGAAATGGTGATGGCAAATTCGATGGCGCAGTATCAGGAAATATATTTGGTACATATATGCATGGTCCAATACTTGCGCGTAATCCAGAGTTTGCCGATTTATTATTAACGCGGGCAACTGGCCGCAAATACGCACAAATTACTGATCCACTCGCTTCTAAATATGCATCGTGGCGTCGCAAGGTAATTTAGTAGGTTACAATTAGCCAGTTGTTGCAACCGCAGCACTCCCCATAGAACCCTCTGATAAGAATCAAGGTTCACTTGCGAGTCTTAATCTTTGGCACCACGAGACACGCTTGATGTCTCGATTGGTAT
>CANKCX010000107.1 GCA_947480375.1 Actinomycetota bacterium | reverse complement strand
CACAGATCCTTCTTGCTTGGGAAGATGCCGATAAATTGCATCGTGCACTGACAAATTCAAAATTCACAGCTGCCTCACTTGCAGCCGTTCGTCGTCGCGGCTGGGCGCAATCTGTAGGAGAACGTGAAGCTGGTGTCGCATCCGTTTCAGCGCCGGTTCGTGGACCAAATAACAAAGTTATCGCTGCCGTAAGCATTAGCGGGCCTGTCGAGCGTTTGGGTCGCCAACCAGGGCGAATTCATGCCGCTGCTGTTGTTGCTACTGCAGCAAGACTTACTGAACATCTATCTAAAAAATAACTGAGAATCTGCAATAAATAGCGGCACAGACCGCTTTTGCGAGGCTTGCCGGAAGTAAATTACTAGGATTCCAACGTGAAGAGCTCACCGCAGATTCTAAAAGCTCTCGAGAATGAATCGATTGAAATTCTCCGAGAGACAGCTGCTGCCTTCCAAAAACCAGTCATGCTCTATTCGATTGGTAAGGATTCTTCGGTTTTATTGCACCTAGCTCGCAAGGCTTTTTATCCAGCACCGATTCCATTCCCGCTCTTGCATGTCGATACAACTTGGAAATTTAAAGAGATGATCACTTTTCGCGATGAGATTGTTTCTAAATATGGTCTTGATTTAATTGTTCATACAAATCAAGATGGAATTACCGAGGGCGTAAATCCATTCACAAGTGGCATCTCGGAATACACCAGAATCATGAAAACTGTTGGGCTTAGACAAGCTTTAGATAAGTATGGCTTCGATGCTGCAATTGGCGGATCTCGCAGAGATGAAGAGAAGAGCCGAGCAAAAGAGCGAATCTTTAGCGTTCGCGAAGCTGGTCACCGATGGAATCCACGCGAACAACGTCCAGAACTTTGGCGAACTTACAACACAAGAATTCGCCCGGAACAGAGCATGCGCGTATTTCCACTCTCTGATTGGACCGAGTTAGATGTTTGGAATTACATCAGCTTAAATGAAATTCCAATCAATCCACTTTATTTTGCTAAGGAACGCCCAATTGTTTGGCGCGGTGATCAGATGCTTATGGTCGATGATGATCGCTTCCCGCTTATTAATAATGAAGTTCCAGAGAATCGATTAATAAGGTTTCGCACTCTTGGTTGCTATCCCCTAACCGCAGCCGTTGAATCAAGCGCCACTACGATTTCAGAAGTTTTGGCAGAAGTTTCAGAAGTGAAATTATCCGAGCGCGCAACCAGATTAATTGATGGCGACAAAGAAGATTCCATGGAGAAGAAGAAAACCGAGGGCTATTTCTAGTGGCTACCTCAAAGATTAAACCTGTAATCCGACTTCTTACGTGTGGCAGTGTGGATGATGGAAAATCAACGCTAATCGGTCGCTTACTTGTAGAAACTGACAGCATTCCACATGACACAGTTGCAACCGCCAGAAGTGTTCGACGAGGTGGTTCGACAATTGCAGCTGGTGAAATTGATTTTTCATTACTTACAGATGGCCTTGAAGCCGAGCGCGAACAAGGAATCACGATTGATGTTGCCTATCGTTCGATGTCATTGCTAAATGGCAGCCGATTAATAATTGCCGATGCACCAGGGCACGAGCAATACACCCGCAATATGGCAGTGGCAGCTTCAAGATCTGATGTTGCACTCGTGTTACTTGATGCAGCTCGCGGGGTTAGATCTCAGACGCTTCGACATTTAACTATTTGCGCGCTTATGGGTGTGAGTCGCGTAGCAGTAGTAATAAATAAACTCGACATGTTCGATTATTCATCTGACAAATTTGCAGAACTAACTGCTGAGATTGCACCTGCGATCGCTCGTCTAAATATTAAAGAGCATGCAATCATTCCGGTAAGCGCGCTTGTTGGCGATAATGTAGTTTTCAAAGGCGATAATTTAGATTGGTATACCGGACCTACTCTGCTTGAATATATTCAAAATCAAGATTTAGCAGTTGACTCAATGACTAGTCCACATTTTGGAATTCAATATATTTCTAGAGTAGATACCTTCCGCGGGTTAGCAGGAACCTTGGTTAATGGTTCATTTAACCTTGGCGATGAGGTAGTAATTTTGCCAAGTAAAAAACGCGCAACCATTGCAAAAATGGTCACCTTCGATGGCGAATTAGCCACAGCTGGGCACGAACAAACCTTGAATATCGTTCTCGAGCCTGAAGTGGATGCGGCTCGTGGTGATGTTTTGCATCTAGCCTCAAATGTTAAAGCTCCAGCAGATCGCTTCACTGCAAATATTGTCTGGCTTGGCGAATCCGAATTAATCCATAGTCGCTCTTACCTACTTATTTCTGGTTCAACTTCTACGCCCGCAATAGTCACAACAATTCGCCATAAAGTTAATATCGAAACCGGCGAACACGATTCGGCTCGCGTTTTGCAGATGAATGAAATTGGCGTTGTGGAGATTGCTACAGATTCACCAATAGCGCTCTCTAACTATTCGGAATCTCGAGAGACCGGAAACTTCATTCTGGTAGATCGCTCAACTTTATCTACGGTTGGCGCCGGAATGGTTGTTCATGCCCTTAGAAGATCCGAAAACATTACCGAGCAAGCTTATGAAATTAACGCTGAGAAACGCGCCGCACAAAAAGGGCAAGTTGGAAAAGTGCTTTGGTTTACCGGGCTAAGTGGTTCTGGAAAATCTACGATTGCAAATGAAGTTGCAAAGGAACTTTACGCACTTGGCCGACATGCATATGTTTTAGATGGCGATAATTTACGTCTTGGATTAAATAAGGATTTGGGATTCACCAAAGAAGATCGCGCAGAAAATGTTCGTCGGGTTTCAGAAGTAGCGAAATTAATGATGGATGCAGGTCTGATAGTCATCGTTGCCCTTGTCAGCCCATTCCGTGCAGATCGAGATCAGGCACGCGAACTTTTCGCAGATGGGCAATTCATCGAAATTTGGGTTAATACTCCGCCAGAACTTTGCGCAATGCGCGACCCTAAAGGTTTATATAAGAAAGCCGCTGCAGGCGAACTACCGAACTTAACGGGAATTGGGCAAGAGTATGAAGCCCCTCTTAACGCCGATTTAATCCTGGATGGCGCTAAAGATTTCAAAATCAACGCAGATACCGTATTGGAGATCGCAAAATGACCTGGCTTCCATTCGCACTTGCAGGTGCAATCGCACAACTTGTTGATGGCTCACTCGGAATGGGATTTGGCTTAACAAGTTCCACTCTGCTTTTGACTTTGGGTGCATCCGCCGCGGTTGCATCAGCCGCGGTACATGCTGCAGAAATCGGAACTACCTTGGCTTCAGGTTTGTCACATTGGCACCGAGAAAATGTCGATACCAAAATCTTGATTCGCCTAGCAATTCCCGGTGGTGTCGGTGCCGCACTTGGCGCAACTTTCCTATCCTCAATTGATCTTTCAAATGGCAAAATCTTTATTTCAACAATTCTACTTTTACTTGGTTTTGTACTTCTTTACCGAAATATCTTTCAAGCCACCCAGCCAAACTTAGTTGAAATCTCAAACCCAAAATTCCTCACTTATTTAGGATTCACTGGCGGATTTGTTGATGCTTCTGGTGGTGGAGGTTGGGGGCCTGTAGTAACTCCAACGCTAATGGCTACGACTCAGACCGAACCAAAAAAAATTATTGGAACGGTAAGTGCCGCCGAATTTATTGTCTCTGTCTGCGCAAGTTTGGCATTTCTGGCAAATATAAATCGCCTAGATATCAACTGGGCAGCAGTTGGTGGCCTCGCTCTCGGCGGAGTTTTAATGGCGCCAATCGCTGCGAAATTAGTCTCTTGGCTTCCAAAGCGTCAACTTGGAATCTTCGTGGGAATAACAATCATTGTCACCAATGGCGTTCGCTTAATCGGTTAATAAATTGCAAAAATTAATTATCCATCCCGGTTTTCATAAGACCGGTACAACTGCGCTTCAACAATCCCTTAGTGAAGCTAGATCGGCTCT
>CANKCX010000106.1 GCA_947480375.1 Actinomycetota bacterium | reverse complement strand
GGTGCACCTAGAAATCTAAAATCTGTAACACCAAGTGCCGCCATTGCATCTGCAAGTTCGCCTTCACGATGTTTACCGAGTTGATCGTTCTTGGTACTTGCAAGATCAGCTAAAGCCGGGACCAATACTTCGCCCTCTTCACCACGTGTGCAGGTTACAAGTGTTACGCGAACACCCGCTTTGACATATTTAGCCATCGTGGCGCCATTATTAATGGTTTCATCATCAGGATGAGCATGAACAAGTAGCAGTGAACGATCTGACATTTATTAAACCCAGCCTTTAGTAAATTGGAAGTGAAGGATCGATTTGTTTTACCCAAGCTACAACGCCACCTGCAACGTGAGTTGCATCAGCAAAACCAGCCTGCTTCAATACTGCAAGGCATTCGGCTGAACGAACTCCCGATTTGCAGTGCAAAATGATTGGGACATCTTGTGGCAATTTTTCAAGCGCTGATCCATTTAAGAATTCCTGCTTAGGAATCAATACTGAACCAGGAATTCGAACAATTTCAAATTCGCCAGGTTCGCGGACATCAATCAACATGAATGGTTCGCCGCTATCCATCTTGGCTTTGAGTTCAGTCACCGCGATAGTAGAACCGGAAGCAGCTTCAGCAGCACCATCAGATAACATCCCGCAGAATGATTCATAGTCCGGAAGTAATTCAGTTTGAGTTGGCTTGTCACTGCATATCGGGCAATTTGGATCCTTGCGAATCTTTACTTTGCGATATTCCATTTCAAGTGCGTCATAAACAATTAATTGGCCAATCAACGGTTCACCTATGCCTGCAATTAATTTAATTGCTTCGGTAGTTTGAATAGAACCTATCGATGCACATAAAACTCCGAGTACGCCACCTTCTGCGCAGCTTGGAACCATTCCCGGTGGTGGTGGCTCTGGATAAAGGCAGCGATAGCAAGGACCATGTTCGGCCCAGAAAACGCTTGCTTGGCCATCGAAACGATAAATCGAACCCCAAACATATGGTTTCTTAAGAAGTACCGCAGCATCGTTTACCAAATATCTTGTTGCAAAATTATCTGTTCCGTCAACGATTAGATCGTATTGTGTAAATATTTCCATAACGTTATCTACATCAAGTCGGGTTTCATGCAATACAACATTTACATATGGATTAATTTCAGAGATTGCCTCTTTTGCACTTAAAGCTTTGCTCTTACCGATATCTGATTGACCATGAATAATTTGGCGCTGCAAATTTGATTCATCAACAGTGTCGAATTCAACTATGCCAAGTGTTCCGACTCCGGCCGCTGCAAGATACATAAGTGCAGGTGAACCTAGACCACCAGCTCCGACGCAGAGAACTTTTGCATTCATTAATCTGCGCTGACCGCTCATTCCAACGTCAGGAATTATGAGATGGCGGCTATAGCGTCGAACTTCATCGACAGTAAGTTCTGGTCCCTCGTTAACGAGCGGCTTTAAAGTCACGGACACAAATACTCATCTCTTTAATAATTTTCAAGGTGTTTGTTACAACGCCCTAATTTTCGCGGATATTCCGCACAATTCAAAATTGAAAGTAATCTTCTTATTGCAAAGTAGTCGCATAAAGTCGCGCTAAAGGTCGAATTGACCCTACGATTAGCCCAATGAGCACAGATTCAGCAGCAGCAAATAAGGGACGTCTACCCCGAGACGAACGCCGTGCGCAATTACTTGCTGCGGCCTTGGAAGTTTTCACACAAGCTGGATATCACTCGGCGGCGATGGATGAAATCGCTGATCGCGCAAAGGTTAGTAAGCCAGTTCTCTATCAGCATTTTCCTTCAAAATTAGATTTATATCTTGCGGTTCTGGATCTACATATTGATTCACTTGTATTTGATATTCAAAGAGCGATTGCTTCAACTTCAGATAACGCGGCACGCGTTCATGCGACCGTCGATGCCTATTTTGGTTTCATTAACCGTGAGGGCGAAGCATTTAGATTGCTATTTGAAAGTGACATGAGCGTAGAACCACAAGTTCGCGAGCGATTGAATCGAATGACTTATGACTCTGCCGCAGCCCTAAGCGCGGTTATTTCACTAGATACCGGCCTTACCAAGGAAGCTTCGATGATGCTTGCTGTTGGACTAATCGGAACTGCGCAAACTTCAGCGCGACATTGGTTAGAACGTGATGGAAAATTAGATCGTGAAACTGCAGTTGAACTAGTATCAAATCTAATCTGGCGAGGAATTTCTGGATTCCCTAAAGCAAACTAAAGGAATAAAACAAAACTATGTCAACCAAGAAAAGTACATCTGGCACCACAACTGAAGTTAGAGTTGGAATCGCTGATTCATCACAGGAGCTTCACATTGAATGCGACCTATCGCCTGAAAAAGTTATTGAGGCAGTGACTGCAGCTCTTGATTCTGGTAAATCACTCTCATTGACTGATACTCGCGGGCGTCAAACAATTATCGCCAATAACAAGATTTCATTTGTTGAAGTTGGAGAAAGCGCAGAGCGTAAAGTTGGGTTTGCTTCAGCTTAAAGTTCGAAGAAGCCTTTTATCGACTGCACAATCATTTCAACGGCAATTGCCGCAAGAAGTAGGCCAGCGATTCGAGCTATAAGCGTTACGCCTGATTCTTTAATTAGCCCAACTACCTTGGTTGAAAACATCAAGGTCAGACCAATTGCCACATGCACCGCGACGATTGCTGCGGCAAGTGCAAGTTTCATTTCAAGTGTGTAGGCATGTTGTACGAAGACGATTGTTGTGACGATCGCGCCAGGCCCAGCAAGTAGCGGAGTTCCCAGTGGAACAAGTGCCACATTTACATCTTTAGTTTTATCGCCAGAGTTATCTTTTCCGGTCAACAGTTCTAAAGAAATAAGCAATAGAAGTAGGCCGCCGGCGCCTTGTAGCGCTTCGACAGAGATATGAAGATAGTCGAGAATAAATTTTCCAAATATTGCAAAGGTGACAATCACAATTAGCGATACACCAGCGCCCTGCCAAGCCATTCGAATTCGCTTACGAGCAGGTTGATCTTTTACCAATGCCAAGAAAATAGGTGTCGCACCTGGTGGATCCATAATTACAAATAGAGTTACAAAGGCTTGGATGCCAAAGGTTGCAGTAGAAATTAAGAGAATGTCCTTCACTTTCGAACCACCCTTCGCGCGTTAGCTCTTGCTTCTAATTTTTCAAAATCTTCGGGCTTGGTCGTAAATTCTGCTAATTCATTTAGCTTTCCGGTTCCGTGATAATCACTTGAACCTGTAGCAATGATGCCATATTGCTTAACGATCTTGGCGAGTAATTCTTGTGCGTCTGGAGTCTGATCGCGATGAGAAACTTCAATTCCATCGAGCCCCGCATCAACCATCGATTTAAAACTATCAATTGAAACTATGCGACCTCGAAGCGATGCAAGTGGGTGCGCTATTACGGCTACCCCGCCGGCCTCTTTGATTAATCTAATTGCATCTTCTGGGGTTGGCGCATAATGCGCAACATAGAATTTTGAGCCATTGCTTAAGTAAGTTTCGAAGGCTTCATCGCGGCTTTTAACAATTTTCTTCGCAACCATTGCATCTGCAAGATGTGGTCGGCCAAGAGTTGCCCCATCTGAAAGTTGTGCCAGGACTTCTTCAATTGAGATTTCGACTCCAACTTCATTTAATCTGCTGATGATTTTTTCCATACGTCCAAAACGACTCTCGCGAGTTTTGGCTAACGCTTCCAGTAGCGCGCTATTTTCGCGATTAAATAGCATCCCCAACATATGAACACTTATTCCATCTGAAGTTTGTGCAGAAATTTCAGAGCCAAGTACCAATGAAAGGCCGGGACGGAGATGTGCAATTGCTTCATCCCACCCGGCAACAGTGTCGTGATCCATCAAACCTAAAACTGTGATGCAGCGGGCCAATGCTTTATTTACTAATTGGCTTGGTGTATCTGTGCCGTCGCTCGCAGTTGAATGCGTATGTAAATCAATCATTTACTTCTGCAGCTT
>CANKCX010000105.1 GCA_947480375.1 Actinomycetota bacterium | reverse complement strand
TCGCCTTATTGGCGATATTCGCTAATTTGATGATTTCGATCATTGAATGGCGAAGAGCTCACCCGAAAGACGAGTGAGCCCAGATTCACTAAATCCCTCTAACAAAGGGTAGGTGGCTCGGGAAGAAATTCCCGGACCATCTGGCGAAAGCGTATAGCAACTTGCATTTCAAATGTAAGAAAATATTGCGAAATCGCAAACTACTTTGGGTTACATTTCCATCGTGAAAACCGTTGCGATCGAGATGGTCTGTTTAGGAAATATCTGCAGATCCCCTATGGCTGCAGCTGTATTGCATAACAAAGCTACGCTGCTTGATTCGCCGAAGATAATTGTTTCAAGTTCAGGAACATCGAGTTATCACATCGGAGATGGGCCGCATCAATTATCGAAGAAAACTTGGGAAGCTGCTGGCTATAAATATGAACATGTGGCAGCGCAATTTAATCCGAAATCTTTTGAATCGCAGGACATGATTTTGTGTATGGATCTAACGAATCGCGCAATGGTTTTGAACGCGGCGATTGATGAAGCACAGAGATCAAAGGTTTTTATGCTGCGATCTTTTGATCCAGCACTTAAACATATCGATCCTACGTCGCGCGAAGGCGAGGCATTGGTTGTTCCAGATCCTTGGGGCGAGGAAATAGATTCGTATCAGAACGTGCTTGCAATGATCGAGCGCGCTACTGATGGCTTAATAGCTTCGCTTACTTAGTGCAGATTAGTAAGGGATGCTCTTCGTAAATTCTCGGCCTATGTAAGCGCTGTATTTCTTGGTGGGCGCGATGTATTCACGGTATGTGTGGGTTCCCTTAGTTGTTGGGATTATCGAAGCGTTGAAGGCAAATTTATTTGTGGCAATTTTTTTGATCTTGAACTTTTGAATAGTTTTCCACTTGTTTGCAATCTTTTCTTGAATTTGCAGATCGCCCTGAGTTTTTGTCCAACTGCCATTAGAAACTAGGCAAGGTTCACTGATGTAGCAAACTCCGATGGATTTGATATGTCTAATACCCGATCCATCTTTCCAGACCTTTAATTCAAGAATATTAGCGCCAGCTTTTGCGGTGCCTACATATAGATTCCTTTTTGCATCAATATTTCTTTCTAAGAATCCTTCCGAGAATTCACAACCTTCACCAATCATTAAATCTGACTTATCTGAACATGGATGACCAACACCAAGGTTATGAATTAATTCATGTGCGATTGCCACTGATGGATAATTTAATTTAGTGATCTGGGCCAAATAGCCAAACTCTGGATACCAACATTTATCGCTGCCTGGTGTTACGAGCGCTGTATCGCCAGGTTGATCTGCAAAACCACAATAATCAGCTGAAAGTTTTGCATCAATGATGAATAACAAACTTTTTCCTATCGGTGCCTTGCCGTTTTGTTTTGTAAATTCTGCACGTAATTTAGGAAGTGCACCTGCGCGACTAGATCCTGATTTGCCTTCTTGGTATTTAATGTCTAAATCATTCGGTTCATATTGGCTAGACATGGTCGTAATATCGTAAGCACCTTGGTAAGTGTCAAAGATGAATTCTTTATTTATCTTACGTTTCATCCAAGCATTTGCCAGATCAAGCCAATTGCTTACATCGCCGCTTTGATAATAATCATGTGGTTTTACGCCTTTAAGTTTCACGTAGACCACGTGAATTTGAAATTCAGAGATCTCATCTGGGCGATCCTTCTGGGCATCTGGAAGTATTTTTGGAGCCGGAAGAATATTTATGGTTTGAGTTATATCCGGATTTGGAGTTTGTAATTCTTCATTGTTCTGCGAGATTGTGAATTCGCATTGCCCTGCCGAAATAAGTTTCAGTACTTTTGCGCTCTCATCAAAAGCGCAGATGGCTGGATTCTTAGAGGTTAAGGTCTGTGGTAATTCATATGCCATCGGCGAGAAGAAGTAATTTGGAATCGTGCCAACACTTAAAGGTAGATCATCGGCGATATCTAATTTGGTTATTGCGATTTTTTCGTTTGTGACAAGCTTTCGATAAATTTGATATTGCCCAGAACTGCCGCAGGGGCTGTATGTATAAGCCGAGAAAGTTATAAGTTCATTTGAGTCAGACATTGGTGGCGTGAATGAAGCAGTGGTATCAACTGATGTGACTGTGGTTGAAACCCAAGGTGCCCAAGGTTCCCAACTATCTTTGCCTGCTTTCATAATTGCGTAGGCGTAATAAAGATTAGTCGGAAGATCACCGGTTTTTGCAGGTGCAACTGTGAATGATGGACCGCCTGTTGTCCCCCAAATTGTTTTAACAATTGGTGCATTTGGTGCGGTGCTACAAGCCCAAGCAGATTGCGAATTTATTGCAAGAGGAATTATCGAAAAGCCCAGGGCCAAAACCAGCGATCTAATTATGTTGCCCCTGGTGAACATACTTTTCCTATTCGCCTTTTGGTGCTTCTGTTTCTTTCAGAAGTTTTGGTTCTTCCGAAGGAATTCGCTCTTCCAGCCCTTTAATCTCTTTCATTACGCGCTCTAAGCCGTCGTTTACATAGATGAGAGCGAATGCCAGAAAGCGGTTGAATTCTTCGGCTATGTCTTTATCAAAGCGAAGCCCAGATGATTTCTTTCGGTTAGAAACATGGAACATAAATTCGCAACCATCTTCACTTGCGCCGGCGCCAATCCACTTATCAAATTTCCATTCGGCAGTATTTGTAAGACCATTGAAAATAATTCGTTCAGTCGTTAGGTAGATCTGGCCGGTATCTTTGTAAACTTGAATTTCATTGCCAGGAACAAATGTTCCCCGTTGGGCGCCGACTCGGTATCTAATTCCTGCAACTACCGGAATGCTAAAGCCCTGACTTGAACCAACGTACTGCCCGGCCGTTCTGCCTGCTTCGTGGAATTGTCCGATTCCGGCCCAAATAACAAACTCGCCATCTTTGGTAACCATTTCATGGTTTTCAGCATCTTCGCCATCTTGCACTGCAATGAATGCTTCTTTTAATCTGGCAAGGGTTGCTACATCTTCAACCCACTCTTCATGCAAGTGTTCAACTTCGCGCAGTGCCTTCTTGCCCTTTGGGTCACCGAATAAATCATTCCAAAATCCCATTAGATTGGTAATCCTAACTGTTTGCGAAAGTTAAGTGAATCCCAGGCATCGAAGCCGGATACAACTTGGCCATTTTCAATCTGATCAATACTTACGCCATCAACCGATACCTTCTTATTAGAAGGCGGCATACCTTCTAATTCACCAGTCTGAGTTCCAGTTAAATGCCACTTGGTTACAACTTGATTGCCTTCAACAATTACATCATCAATCCGAAAATTTATATCTGGAAATGCGCTCTGCCATTCGCGCCATTTTTTTCTAAAGCTTTCGCGGCCGGTTCCGAATTGTGGATCGTTTCCGACTGTATTTACAGAGATAAATCTGTCGATTGCCGACTCATCCCCTTGGTTCCAGATCTGCTCGAAAAAGTCCTTCGCTAACTGGCGTATCACCTCGGGGTTATGTGTCATAAGCCCAATTATGATGCCCCGCACTGAGTTCGTAACAATCCGTTACCAATTCGTTATACGGCCGTCTTGATTTCGCCATCACAGAGTGGTGAGGTTAAGGCACTGAAACCGGCGGGCACCCTCCTGCCGGTTTCATCTAACTACTAGAACTCGGGGGCTTCCTCGAGCAAGGAGAAAACATAAATGAAGAAGATCGGTCTTCGTCGCCTTAGCGCGATCGCAGCAGTATCGCTTTCAGCAACAGTTCTTGCTGTTGTACCAGCACACGCTGCTACAACAATCAAGATCATTACACCTAACTACACAGATGCGATGCCTGCTTACTATGCAGATCTAAATGCTCGCTTCGAAGCTGCAAATCCTGGTATCAAGGTTGAACACACAAACCTTTCATGGGATGACATTCTTGTTAAGGGTCGTACTTTGGTGGCAACAAACTCAACACCAGACATCATGAACCTAAACACATTCTCAGACTATGCAGCACAAGATCTT
>CANKCX010000104.1 GCA_947480375.1 Actinomycetota bacterium | reverse complement strand
CCCATGTCATACGTAATTTAAATTTCATGGTGGCTACGCCCTTTCCTTAATTCGTTGCGCCAGTAAGGCATTCTCACTCTTCCTTGCCAAGGTGCGATCTGCATAAATTGCAACGATCAACAAGAGACCATTGATTGCTGATTTCCAGAATGCATCAACACCTATTGCGGCAAGACCGCCTTGAATTGTTTGTACAAGTAGCGCACCGATTGTTGCGCCCACTGTTGTTCCAGAACCACCAGCAATTGTTACACCGCCGATTACAGCAGCTGCAACAACAGCAAGTTCTTGGCCATAGAAAGCAGTTGAGTCAACTTGCGCAAAGCGCATAATGTAGAAGACACCGGCGAGACCAGCCATTGCACCAGAGAAAACAAATGCTAGGAAGGTGCGACGAAAAACTTTTAATCCAACTAAATCTGCTGCATGTGGATTTGATCCAATTGCATAGCAATCACGCCCAGCTTTGCGATACTTCATAAACCAGGCAGTGATCAACATTGCAAAAATAACTAACACGAAGGTGAATGGCATAACACCGAAGTAAACCTTCTGTCCCAAATCAAGCAAGCTCGGTGGCATTTCTTGTGCGTTGTAATCGACAGAGTTTGAGATTACATAAACCGCGCCACGAACTATATAAAGCGTTCCTAGTGTTACTACTAGAGATGGAAGGCGAAGACCTGCGACAAGCAAGCCGTTGATAATTCCGACAACCATTCCAATTAGTGGCCCGATGATGAAACATTGAACCCAAGTGAAATCAGGGTGCTTTGCGCAAAGATCTGCAATAAACCAGGCAGTTAAACCAACTGTAGAGGCGACTGAAAGGTCGATGTGGCGCATGATGATAATTGGCGCCATACCAATTGCAAGAAGTGCAACAACAGCAGTTGAAGTAAATAGATCGCGGGTTCCGTCGCCAGTTAAGAAGCGCGGATTAATGATGCCGGTAATTCCGATTGTGACAATCAGAATTAAACCAAGACTGCCTTCGCGTCCACTTGGTTTTAAACGAGATAAGAAATTCACGGTTAGGCACCCTTGCTTCCGGTAGTAGCTGCGGCAATAACTTTTTCTTGAGTTGCTTCCTTGCGAGAAAGTTCAGCAACCTGATGGCCTTCGCGCATAACAATGATGCGATCTGCCATTCCGAGAACTTCTGGAAGTTCGGATGAAATCATCAAGACTGCTTTACCTTCACCAGCTGCAGCATTTATTAATTTGTGTACTTCAGACTTTGTTCCAACGTCAATTCCGCGAGTTGGTTCATCGACAATAAGAATGTCTGGGTCTGTTGCAAGCCACTTCGCAAGAACTGTCTTCTGCTGATTTCCACCAGAAAGACTCTCTACTGGGTTTGAAGGAGCTGCATATTTAATACTTAGCTTTTCGCGCCAAGTTTCGGTCAATGCGCGCTCTTTCTTAAAGTTCAAAAAGATTTTGCCCTTTAGGCGATCGAAAGATTCCATTGAAATATTACGATCAACGCCGGCGATCATAAACAAACCTTGTTGGCGGCGATCTTCCGGAACAAGTGCAATTTTCTCAGACATTGCCGCAACCGGAGAACCCTTTGCTAGCTCTTTGCCGTTAACTTTCACGCTTCCCGATGTGTACTTATCAATACCGAAGATTGCGCGAGCAACTTCTGAACGACCTGATCCAACTAAACCGGCAAGTGCAACAATTTCACCGTGGCGCACATTGAAGGAAATATTGCGGAAATAGGCCGGGTTTGTAATGTCATTTACTTCAAGGGCGATATCACCAATCTTATTTTCAGTCTTAGGGAAGAGTTCAGTGAGTTCGCGTCCCACCATCTCCTTAATGACTTTTTGTAAATCAGTAGCAGATACTGAGTTCTCGCTGACTGTTGCACCATCGCGCATAACAGTTATGTAATCTGAAATTGCGAAAACTTCATCAAGGCGGTGGCTTACAAAGATAACTGCCTTGTTTGCTGCCTTCAGGCTCTTCATAACTGTCATCAATCGTTCAACTTCAGAAGCTGAAAGCGCTGCAGTTGGTTCATCCATCAAAATAATATTTGCATTCATTGAAAGTGCCTTAGCAATTTCAACTACTTGCTGATCTGCGATTGAAAGGCCACGAGCCAGACGCTTTGGATCAAGTGGAACACCTAGTTCGCTAAACAAACGAGCTGCTTCAGTCTGAGCAGCATGCCAATCAATTGCGATGCCCTTCATTGGTTGACGACCAATGAAAACATTTTCAGCCAAAGTTAGATCAAGAAATAGTGAAGGCTCTTGGTAAATAACCGCGATTCCTTGTTCGATTGCAGCTTGTGGTGAACCAGTAATAAATGTCTTGTCGCCAAGCGAAATTGTTCCGCCATCATTAACGTGAACGCCTGCAAGAATCTTTAACATCGTTGATTTACCAGCACCGTTTTCACCGAGCAGTGCATGAATTTCACCGGCGCGAATCGAAAGATCAGTACCACGAAGTGCAATGGCACCTCCGAAGCGCTTTTGAACACCTTTCATCTGAAGAAGAAGGTCTCCTTTTTGTGCCACTTGGACTCCACTCTTAACTTAAGTTTGTTGAACAAAATTTAAAACGATAATTAGAATCTTATTCACAGTTGCATATTGAATCTATAGCCTTTATAGGAAAAGATAGGGAAAACTTTTCGATATGCATTAAAAATTCGGTAACAATTCGTTACAGGGGAATAGTTCTAATGAAGTAGAAGGGTCGTCTCAATATATGGGCACATATCTGGCACTGGATATGGGGGCCGAATCGGGCCGTTTAATGGCCGTTGAGATTGGAAAATCCATTTCTACGCGGGAAATTTATCGATTCGCCACCCCGGTTATTACTGATGAACGCAATCGCCGGTGCTGGGATTTTCCTAAAATCATTGAAGAAATAACCACTGCGCTAAAAATTGCTGCACCCGGTGGTCCTTATCTTTCAATAGCGGTTGATACCTGGGGCTTGGATTTTGGTTTGTTAGATAAGCACGGAAATTTAATTGGTTTACCAGTAAGTCATCGCGATCATCGCACTGATGGTTATTTAGAAAAAGCTGCCGCTCTTGTCGGCAAAGAAAGATTGCACGGTGATACCGGTTCGCAATTGTTAGAAGTAAATTCAATTTATCAATTACTCGCAATTACCGAACAAACTCCGGATGAACTGGCCAAAGCCCATCATCTGCAACTTATGCCAGACCTTGTCTTGCATGCACTAACCGGCGAAATAGGTACTGAATACACAATCGCCTCAACAACTGGTTTATATGATGTTTTAAATAATAAGTGGGCCACGAAATTAGCTGATGATTTAGGCATCCCAACAAATATTTTCGGACATGTTCAAGATGCCGGAACAATTCGTGGCACCTTAAGTAAAAAGCTGCAGGATTTAACCGGCATCGGGCCGATCCCCTGCATCGCAACTGCAAGCCATGACACTGCATCTGCTGTTGTATCGACACCATTTAAGTCACCCGGAAGTGCATATATCTCATCAGGTACCTGGTCTCTGCTCGGTGTGGAATTAGATAATTCAGTTGTAAATGACTTAACTCTTAAGCATCGTTTAACAAATGAAGGTGGCTATGGTCGCAACACCAGGTTGCTTTGCAATATTGCTGGGCTCTGGTTGATTCAGGAAGTAAGGCGCGATCTAAAACTTTCGGGTATCGAACTTTCATATTCGCAACTTGTCGAACTTGCAAAAACCCAGAGCGATAAATGGCGAACCTTGATTTATGTCGACGACCCAGTCTTTATTCATGCCGGTGAGATGATTGCGCGTATTCAAAAATTTGCCGAAAAAACTGGTCAACCAATTCCCATAACACCTGGCGAATTAGCTCAGTGCATCTTCGCTTCACTTGCACTTCAATATGCCCGAATCGCCGATATCTTGCAGAAGTGCAGTGGGCTGCCGATGCCTGCAATACATATCGTCGGAGGCGGTTCACAAAATGCGCTGCTTTCGCAGCTAACCGCTGATATCTCAAACCTTGAAGTTGTAGCTGG